>DASWUI010000129.1:0-3737 GCA_036401715.1 Ramlibacter sp.
AGGGCGTGGCGCTGATCCGCACGCCGCAGGGCTTTTCCTTCACGCCGGTCCGGGACAAGGAGCCCATGCGGCAGGAGGACTTCGACGCGCTGCCCGAGTCCGAGCGGCAGCGGCTCACCGACGCCATCCGCGAACTCGGCGAACGCCTGCTGGCGCTGATGCAGACCCTGCCGCGGCTGCGGCGCGAGATGCAGGTGCGCATCCGCGACGCGAGCCGCGACACCATGGCGCTGGCCGCGGGACACCTGATCGACGAGCTGAAGGCCAGCTTCGCGCAGCACCCGGCCGTGCTCGGCTTCCTGCAGGAGGTGCTGCACGACATCATCGAAACCGGCGAGCAGCTGCACACGCAGGCGGCCGAGGACGAGGAGGACGCCCGCGAGCTGACCGGCACGCTGTCGCTCACCCGCTACCAGGTGAACCTGCTGGTGGGCCATGAGCCGGGGGGACATGCCCCGGTGGTCGAGTGCGAGAACCCGACCTTCCCGGCGCTGGTCGGCCGCGTCGACCACGTCGCCCACCTGGGCACGCTGCTGACCAACTTCACGATGATCCGCGCCGGCGCGCTCCACCGCGCCAACGGCGGCTTCCTCCTGCTGGACGCCGTGCAGGTGCTGTCGCATGCCGGCGCCTGGGACGGCCTGAAGCGCGCCCTCAAGGGCGGGCAGGTGCGCATCGAATCGCTGCACGAGTCGGTCGGCCTGGCCGGCAGCACCTCGATGCTGGAGCCGCAGCCGGTGCCGCTGTCGCTCAAGGTGGTCCTGGTCGGCGAGCGGGAACATTACTACCTGCTGCAGGCGCTGGACCCCGAATTCGAGCAGCTGTTCCGCGTCGGCGCGGACTACGAGGACCACGCGCCCCGCACCCCGCAAGCCGTGGCCTCGTTCGCCCGCTTCGTCGGCGCCATGGCCAGGGAGCAGCAGCTGCGGCCCTGCGAGCCGTCCGCGGTCGCGCGGCTGGTCGAACACGCCGCGCGCATCGCCGGCCGCGCCGACCGGCTCTCCACGCGCACCCAGCTGCTGGACCAGGTGCTGCACGAAGCCGACACCGAGGCGCGCCGCGCCGGCCACGCGCGCATCGTCGGCGAGCACGTGCAGCGCGCCCTGGCCGCGCGCGAGCAGCGCTGCGACCGCATCCGCGACCGCCTGCACGACGAGATGCTGGAGCAGACCCTGCTCATCGCGACCGACGGGATGCAGGTGGGGCAGGTCAACGGGCTGGCGGTCGTCGACCTCGGCGAGTACCGCTTCGGCCGGCCCCTGCGCATCACGGCGACCGCCCGGCTGGGCGAGGACAAGCTGATCGACATCGAACGGGAGTCCGCGCTGGGGCAGCCCCTGCATTCCAAGGGCGTCCTGATCCTGTCGGCCTGCCTGGGCGCGCGCTATGCCGTGAACGCCCCGCTCTCCTTCGCCGCCAGCCTGGTGTTCGAGCAGTCCTACGGGCCGGTGGAGGGGGACAGCGCCTCGCTGGCGGAACTGTGCGCGCTGCTGTCCGCGCTGGGCCGCGTGCCGGTGCGGCAGTCGCTGGCGGTCACCGGCTCGATCAACCAGTTCGGCGTGGTGCAGGCGGTCGGGGGGGTCAACGAAAAGGTCGAGGGCTTCTTCGACCTGTGCAGCGCGCGCGGCCTGACCGGCAGCCAGGGCGTGCTGCTGCCGGCCAGCAACGTGCCGCATCTCATGCTGCGCCAGGACGTGGTGGCCGCCGTGGCGGCGGGCCGCTTCCACATCTACCCGGTCGCCGACGTGGACGACGCGCGGGTGCTGCTGTCGGGGCTGCCGGCCGGCCGCGCCGACGCCGCGGGCACCTGGGACGCCGGCAGCTTCAACCAGGCGGTCGCCACGCGCCTGGAGCAGCTGTCGCTGGCCCGCCAGACCTACGGCATCGGCCAGCGCCCGCGCATCCGCAAGGCGCGCCGCCGCACCGGCGTGCAGGTGCACATCAGCAGCGGCGAGGCTGGCGCCGGCAACGAACCGGCAGGCGGGGGGAAGCCACCATGAGCCAGGCGCAAACGATCGTCCTGCCGCTGCCGCGGCTGCCCGGGGCCCACGGCGCGCGCCGGGCCCTGCCCGACGCGAACGCCCGCGAATCGCTGTCGCTCGAGCAGATCTCCACGGTCCTGTGGGCCGGCACGGCATTCCGCCAGCAGCGGCACGGCCGCGCCGCCTTGCCGGCGCGCCTGCGCCCGCTGGTTGCGCTGTATGCGGTGTTGCCCCAGGGCACCTACCGCTACGAGCCGGTGGAGCACAGCCTGGTGCTGGTCACGCCGCGCGACCTGCGGCGCCGGATCGCCCCGGCCAGCGGGATGCATTCGGTCCTCGACCTGCTGTACGTGGACTGCTGCACCCCGGAGGAGGAAGAGGAGTGGGAGGAGTGCGGGATCCTGGCCGGCGCGGGCCCCGCCCACATGGCGCAGAACGTCGCCGCGCATTGCGCCTCCATCGGGCTGCTGGCGAGCGTGGCGCCGCGCATCTCCCCGCAGCTGGCGGCGGCGCTCGACCTGCCGCCGCCGCACCGCATCGCGCTGGTGCAAAGGATAGGCTACCCCGCCGCCGGCCCGCACTGAGCAGCCCTCAGGCGGCGAGATACGCCACCAGCCCGCGCAGCGTGCGCAGCCGCGGCGTGTCGGCCTCGGGGATGTTCATCCCGCTGCGTTCGCTCAGGCCGATGACGAAGTTCATGAAGTCCATCGAGTCGAGGTCCAGCGCCTCGCGCAGGTCCTCGTCCTCGCGCACCGTGGCGAGGTCCGCCTCCGGGGCGATCCCCGCCAGCACTTCGGCGGCCAGCGCGCGCGCCTGCCTTGCATCCATGTCGCCCTCCGCTTTCACAATCGATCGGGCTGCTGCAGGGCCTCGGCGATCGCCGCCAGCAGCAGGCTGCCCACGTGGCCGTCGCTCGCCCGGTGGTCGGCCGCCAGGCTGGCCTGCACCACCGGCCGCGCCACCACCCGGTCGCCCAGGACCCAGGGCCGGTTCGCGACCCGCCCGAAACCCACCAGTGCCAGCTGCGGCGGCACCACCACGCCCAGCACGCTGTCGGCGCCGCGGTCGCCCAGGCTGGTGATCGTCACGGTGGGATCCGCGAGCTCGGAACTGCGCAGGCCGCCGGCACGCGCGCGCTGCACCAGGTCGCGCATCGCCGCCATCAGCTCGGGCAGGCTCTTGCGGTCGGCGTCGTGGATGGCCGGCGCAATCAGGCCGCCACCGCGCAGGGCCACGGCCCAGCCGACGTGGATGCCCTGCGCCAGCCGCACCGCGCCGTCCTGGTAGAAGCCATTGAGCTGCGGCACCGCCGCCAGCGCGCGCGCCGTCGCCTTCAGCAGCAGCACGGCGGCAAGCAGTCGCTGCGCCGGCGGGCGCTCGGCGTTGTAGCGCGCGAGCCAGTCCTCGCAGGCCCCGAAGTCCACCGCCTGCTGCAGGTAGTAGTGCGGGATCTCGCGCTTGGAGCGGCTCACCGAGGCGGCGATGGCGGCGCGCATCTGGGCGGTGTCGAAGCCATGCGGGGCGGGCGGCGCGTGGGCTGGCGCCGATGCGGCCGGCAGCGCGGCGGCTTCCACGTCGCGCACGGTGACGCCTCCATCCGGGCCCGTGCCTTGAAGCTGGTCCGCGTCGATGCCGAGTTCGCCGGCGCGCCGGCGTGCGGCCGGGGTGACGCGGGCCCGGGATGCAGGCGCCGGCGGCGCTGCCGGCGTGACCGGCGCTGCCACGGGCGCAGCGGCGGCCGCAGGCGCGGCGGCC
>DASWUI010000130.1:0-3911 GCA_036401715.1 Ramlibacter sp.
CAGGTCCTCGAACGGGCGCTCCAGGCGGAAGTTGGTGACGATGCGCACGATGTTCTCGTGCAGCGTCTCGCGCGTCGGGTAGTAGGCGCGGTAGGTGGGCCTGGCGGCGGGCTCGTCGTTCTCGATGTATTCGGTGCTGACGGCCGGACGCACGAAGATGAAGTCGTTGTGGAAGTAGGTCCGGTGCAGGATCTTGGTCGTGACCGAGTTGAAGAAGGTCTCGGCCAGCTCCGGCTGGTGGTGGTCGATCAGGAGGCCGATGTAGTGCAGCTTGGCCTGGTGCCACACCTCCATGGGCTGCTCGCCCGCCTTGAATTCCTTCTCCAGCCGCGTGACGGCTTCGCGCACCCGCAGGTCGTAGAACTCGATGCGCTCGCGCTGGGCGCGCTGCTGGCCGTGCCAGTCGGCGGTTTCGAAGCGGTGCTTGGCGCGCGCGGACTCGGTGCGGAACAGCTGGTAATGCCGGTTGAACCCGTCGAGCATCGCCTTGGCGATGTCGTAGGCGAGCGGCGAGTCCAGGCGCTGGGGGAACATGGGCCCTTCAGGAGCGCGCGGCGATGACGCCGGCGACGGCGGCGCGGTAGATCGGCTCGATGGAGTCGGTGCTGGTCACGGTCATCTGCAGGTCCTGCAGCAGCCCGTCGTGCACGCCGAAGGCCCAGCCGTGGATGGACACCTTCTGGCCCTTGGCCCAGGCGTCGACCATGACGGTGCTGACGCAGACGTTGACCACCTGCTCGATCACGTTCAGGTCCACCAGCGCGTCGGCGCGTTTCTGCGGCGCGATGTTCTCCAGGATGCCGCGGTGGCGGTCGCGCACGTCCTGGATGTGGCGGATCCAGTTGTCCGCCAGGCCGACGCGCACGCCGTCCAGCGCCGCCAGCACGCCGCCGCAGCCGTAGTGGCCGACCACCATGATGTGCTCGACCTTCAGCATCTCCACGGCGAACTGGATCGCCGACAGCGCATTGAGGTCCGAGTGCACCACCACGTTGGCCACGTTGCGGTGCACGAACACCTCGCCCGGCTCCAGGCCCGTGATCTGGTTGGCCGGCACGCGGCTGTCCGAGCAGCCGATCCACATGAACTTGGGCTTCTGCTGCTTGGTCAAGGCGCTGAAGAAGCCCGGGCGGGTGCGCTCCATCTCCGCGGCCCAGGCGCGGTTGTGGGAGAAGAGGTCTTGGATGTCGGGCATGGCGGCATTTTGCTCGTCATTCACATGGTTTCGGCGAACAGCTCCCGGCCGATCAGCATGCGGCGGATCTCGCTGGTGCCGGCGCCGATCTCGTACAGCTTGGCGTCGCGCCACAGGCGGCCCAGCGGGTATTCGTTGATGTAGCCGTTTCCGCCGTGGATCTGGATGCCCTCGCCGGCCATCCAGGTCGCCTTCTCGGCGCAGTACAGGATCACCGAGGCGCAGTCCTTGCGCACCTGGCGCACGTGCTCGCTGCCCAGCATGTCCAGGTTCTTGCCCACCTGGTAGCAGTAGGCGCGGGAGGCCTGCAGGATGGTGTACATGTCCGCGACCTTGCCCTGGATCAGCTGGAACTCGCCGATGCTCTGGCCGAACTGCTTGCGGTCGTGGATGTAGGGGATCACGTTGTCCATGACGGCCTGCATGATGCCGATCGGGCCGGCGGCGAGCACCGCGCGCTCGTAGTCCAGGCCGCTCATCAGCACCTTGGCGCCGCCGTTGACGGAACCCAGCACGTTTTCCGCCGGGACCTCGACGTTCTGGAACACCAGTTCGCCGGTGTGGCTGCCGCGCATGCCCAGCTTGTCCAGCTTCTGGGCGATGGAGAAGCCCTTCATGGTCTTTTCGATCAGGAAGGCGGTGACGCCGCGCGCCCCGAGCTCCGGCTCGGTCTTGGCGTAGACCACCAGCGTGTCGGCGTCGGGGCCGTTGGTGATCCAGAACTTGTTGCCGTTCAGGAGGTAGTAGCCGCCCTTGTCCTGCGCCTTCAGCTTCATGGAGATCACGTCGCTGCCGGCGCCCGGCTCGCTCATGGCGAGCGCGCCCACGTGCTCGCCGGAAATCAGCTTGGGCAGGTACTTCTTCTTCTGCGCCTCGCTGCCGTTGCGCTTGATCTGGTTGACGCACAGGTTGCTGTGCGCGCCGTAGGACAGGCCCACCGAGGCGGACGCCCGCGAGATCTCCTCCATCGCCAGCATGTGGGCGAGGTAGCCCATGCCGGCGCCGCCGTACGCCTCGGGCACGGTGATGCCCAGCACGCCGAGCTCGCCCATCTTGCGCCACAGGTCCATGGGGAACTGGTCGCTGCGGTCGATCTCCGCCGCGCGCGGGGCGATCTCGGCCTGCGCGAAGGCGTGCACGGCGTCGCGCAGCGCCTCCAGGTCCTCGCCGAGGCCGAAGTTCAGGCCGGGTAGCTGCATGGGTGTCTCCTTCGTTCAGTGCTTGATGTTCTCGCGCCCGGTGATGGCCATCAGCGTCGCGCCCATGGTGGCGATCAGCTTCTCGCGGCCGCCGTCCACCGCGTACGCGCGGCCCTCGGTCACCGTGATCGTGCGCCCCGGCTTCACCACCACGCCTTCCATGCGGAAGCGCTGGCCCTGCGCCGGGGCGAGCAGGTTGATCTTGTATTCGATGGTCAGCACGCCCGCGTCCGCCGGCATCAGGCTGGAGGCGGCGTAGCCGCAGGCGGAGTCGAGCGCGGTGGCGACCATGCCGGCGTGCAGGAAGCCGTGCTGCTGCGTCAGCGCCTGCTGCCAGGGCAGCTCGATCACCACCCGGCCGGCCGCGACCTCGGCCAGCGTCGCGCCTATGGTGTGCATCGCCTGCTGCCGCCCGAAACTGGCGCGCACGCGCTCGGCGAAGGCCGGGTCCTGCGGCTCGAAGCGGGGTGCGTCCATGGGGCCTCGCGAATTGACGTTGACGTAAACGTCAATTATGCCCTGACCTTCTCCTTGTCCAGGCGCGCCAGCAGCGCCCGGGCTTCCCGCTCGTGGGTGCGGACCTCGTCCAGGTTGGCCTGCAGCTCGGACATCTGCTCCTCCAGCTGCTGCCGGTGCTGCGCCAGGATCGCCAGGAACTTGCGCAGCTGCGGACCGGTGTCGCGCGGGCTGTCGTACATGTCGATGATGTCCTTGGCCTCGGTGAGCGACAGGCCCAGGCGCTTGGCGCGCAGGGTGAGCTTCAGCCGGGTCCGGTCGCGCGGGCTGTAGCTGCGGTTGCGGCCGCCGGGGCCGGTGCGTTCCGGCTGCAGCAGCCCCATGTCCTCGTAGAAGCGGATCGCGCGGGTCGTCAGGTCGAACTCGCGCGCCAGGTCGCTGATCGTGTAGGTGGTCTGGGCGTGGTTGGCAGCCATGGGGTCATGTACGGCGGGAGACAGCACGCCGGGGCCGGCGCGCCTAGAATGGGCCGATTACATCTGACGTTTACGTCAACGTCAATCGGCGGCCGCCCATGAACCTCCTGGAAAGAGAACTGCAGTACCCCCTGGGCGACACCCTGCCCGCCCCCGGCGCCACCCTGGAGCTCGCTCCCGGGGTGCGCTGGATCCGCATGGCCCTGCCCTTCGCGCTGGACCACATCAACCTGTGGCTGCTGCGGGACACGCTCGACGGCCTCGAAGGCTGGACGGTGGTGGACTGCTGCATCAGCCGGGACGAGGCCAAGGCGCAGTGGGAGCAGGTGTTCACCACCCAGCTGCAAAGGCTGCCGATCCTGCGCGTGATCGTCACCCACATGCACCCGGACCACATCGGGCTGGCGCACTGGCTGTGCGAGCGCTGGAGCGCGCCCGATCACGCCTGCCGCCTGTGGATCAGCTCGACCGACTACAACGCCGCGCGCGTGGCCTCGCACAGCACCACGGGCTTCGGCGGCGAGAACGCGGCCAGGTACTTCGCCTCGCACGGGATGGTGGACCCCGAGTCGCTGGAGAAGATCC
>DASWUI010000131.1:0-6252 GCA_036401715.1 Ramlibacter sp.
TGGTGGGCAGCGGGTTCTCCTGCGCGTCCACGGTGCCGTTCTGCAGCGCCAGGTAGACCTCGGCGAAGGCGATCGGCGTCGGGTTGGCGCCGCAGGCGCGCGGCAGCGCGGTGTAGGCGGGCGCGTCCGGCACGCGCATCTTCAGGCCCTTCATCTGCTCGCAGGTGGTGAACAGCTTGTTGCTGGTGGCATGGCGCGCGCCGTAGTAGGTCAGCGCGGTGACGGTGTTGCCGCCGCTGGCCTTCTTGTAGCCCTCGGTCAGTTCCTTGAACACCGGGCTCTTGCTGTACTTGATGACGTGGTCGGCGTCGCGGAAGGTGAAGGGGTAGTAGCTGACGGCCAGCCGCGGGAAGGAACGCGCCGCGAACGACGCGCCGGTCAGGATGATGTCGACCGTGCCCAGCTGCAGGCCCTGGTTGATGTCGCTTTCCTTGCCCAGGCTGGAGGCCGGGAACACCTGGATCTCGTACTTGCCGTTGGTGCGCTTCTTGAACTCCTCGCCCGCCCAGACGGACCACTTGTGGTACGGCTCGCTCGTTTCGTACACGTGGGCCCACTTCAGCTTGGTCTGCGCGGCGGCAGGGGCCGCGACGGCGGCGGCGAGCGCGCAGGCGGCGATCAGTCTCAGGGTCAGGCGTTTGCTCATGGCTTTGTCTCCTAGGGTGGTTTCTCTGGCGTCAGGAATGGTTCGCGCGGCGCCAGCTCGCGCTGTATCGGTTGGTGGCCTTCTTCAGGTGCTGCTGCATGGCCTCGCGCGCGGCCTGCGCGTCGCGCGCGCGGATCGCCTCCAGGACGCTGGCGTGTTCCACCAGCGCGGCGCTCCAGGAGGCCGGGTTCTCGAAGTAGTCGCCCAGTCGGGTGAACAGCGGGCCGTGGCGGGCGTCCCAGTAGCTGCGCACGGTGTCCGACAGGACCTCGTTGCCGCAGGCGTCGGCGATCGCGGTGTGGAAGGCTTCGTCGCCCTCGCGCGGCTCGATGCCGGCGGCCGCCTGGTCGCGCATGTGTTGCAGGGCCGCGGCCATCGCGCCCACGTGGGCCTTGCGCGCGTGGCGCGCCGCCAGCGCGGCCACCTCCGCCTCCACCAGCTCGCGAGCCTGCATCACCTGCAGCGGCCCCCATTCGGTGCCGTGGCCGTTGCCGTTGCGCCCCGCGTGGGCGCCGTTGCGCTGCTGCGCCGGCTGCACGTAGATGCCGGAGCCGGTGCGCACCTCGACCCAGCCCTCCACCTCCAGCGCGATCAGCGCTTCGCGCACGGACGGGCGGCTCACGCCGAGCTGCTTGGCCAGGTCCCGCTCCGCCGGCAGCCGGGTCCCCGCCGCGAATTCGCCTTCCATGATGAGCCCGCGCAGCTGCTCCGCGATCTGGCGGTACAGGCGGCTGGACTCGACGGCTTGCAGGGGCATGGGTAGGCTTAGGGTTGGTGCTGACTGGCCAAGTGGTCAGGCCAATTAATATCGGCGGCACCCCGGTCCCGCGCATCCGGCAAAACCCGCACGGCCGGCATGAGGAGAACAAGACATGCGACTCAAGGGAAAAACCGCGCTCGTCACCGCCGCGGGGCAGGGCATTGGGCGCGCCAGCGCGCTCGCGCTGGCCGCGCAAGGCGCCCAGGTCTGGGCGACGGACGTGAACCCCAGGCTCCTGGACAGCTACGAGGGCGTGCAGGGCGTGCGCTGCGTGCAGCTCGATGTCCTGGACAAGAACGCGATCGGGCGCGTGGTCGCCGCCATGCCCGCCATCGACGTCCTCTTCAACTGCGCCGGCTTCGTCCACAGCGGCACGGCGCTGCAGGCGACCGACGAGGAATGGAACTTCGCGCTGAACCTCAACGTGCGCGCGCAGTTCTGGGCGATCCAGGCGGCGCTGCCGCGCATGCTGCAGAACCAGGGCGGCCAGGGCGCCGGCAGCATCATCAACATGGCCAGCGTGTGCAGCAGCATCAAGGGCCTGCCGAACCGCTTCATCTACGGCACCACCAAGGCGGCGGTGATCGGGCTGACCAAGAGCGTCGCGGCCGACTACGTGGCCAACGGCATCCGCTGCAATGCGATCTGCCCCGGCACCGTGGACACGCCCTCGCTGGCAGACCGCATCAACGCCAATGCCGACCCGGCGGCCGCGCGCAAGGCCTTCATCGCGCGGCAGCCCATGGGACGCCTCGCCACCGCGGAGGAGATCGCGCCGCTGGTGGTGTACCTCGCCAGCGACGAATCGGTGTTCGTCACCGGCCAGGCTTACGCGGTCGACGGAGGGATCACCATATGAACCAGCTCGACTTCCAGGGGCGGCACGCCGTCGTGACCGGCGGCGCCGCCGGCCTGGGCTTTGCCATCGCGCAGCGCCTGCTCGCCTCCGGCGGCACGGTCAGCCTGTGGGACCGCGACATCGTGCAGGGCCGCCAGGCCGCCGAGAAGCTCGGCGCCGGCAGCACCTTCGTGCAGGTGGACGTGACCGACCAGACTTCGGTGCGCGAGGCGCTGGAGTCGACGGTGCGGCGCGCGCAGCGCGTCGACGCGCTCGTCAACAGCGCGGGCATCACCGGGCCCAACACCAAGGTCTGGGAGTACCCGGTCGATGCCTGGAAGCAGGTGATCGAGGTCAACCTCAACGGCCTGTTCCTGTGCTGCCGCGAGGTGGTGCCGGTGATGCGGCAGGCCGGCTACGGCCGCATCGTCAACATCGCCTCGGTCGCCGGCAAGGACGGCAACCCGAACGCCAGCGCCTACAGCGCCAGCAAGGCGGCGGTGATCGCGCTGACCAAGTCGCTGGGCAAGGAGCTGGCCGACACCGGCATCCGCGTGAACTGCGTGACGCCCGCCGCCGTGAAGACGGCGATCTTCGACCAGATGACCGAGGCGCACATCCAGTTCATGCTCTCCAAGATCCCCATGGGGCGCTTCGGCACCCCGGAGGAAATCGCCGCGATGGTCGGCTGGCTGTGCACCGAGGATTGCTCCTTCTCCACCGGCGCCGTGTTCGACCTGTCCGGCGGCCGCTCCACCTACTGACGACGACAACGAGGAAGAACGAAGAAATGAAACTTGTACGCTATGGCAACCCCGGCAAGGAAAAGCCGGGCCTGATCGACGCCGAGGGCAAGCTGCGCGACCTGAGCGGCGTGGTGCCGGACATCGGGCCGGAGCAGCTCGGGCAGGTGGGGCTGGCGCGCATCCGCAAGGCGAACCCGGCCAAGCTGCCGGCCGTGCGCGGCAACCCGCGCTTCGGCTGCCCGGTGGCGCACGTGCCCAAGTTCATCGCCATCGGCCTGAACTACTCGGATCACGCGGCCGAATCCAACATGCCGATCCCGGCCGAGCCGATCGTGTTCATGAAGGCCACCAGCTGCATCCAGGGCCCCAACGATCCCGTGATGCTGCCGCGCGGCTCGGTCAAGACCGACTGGGAAGTGGAACTGGGCATCGTGATCGGCACGCGCGCGCGCTACGTGCCCATGGGCAAGGCGCTGGCGCACGTGGCCGGCTACACCATCGTCAACGACGTGAGCGAGCGCGAGTACCAGCTCGAACGCGGCACGCAATGGGACAAGGGCAAGGGCTGCGACACCTTCGGCCCCATCGGCCCCTGGCTGGTGACCGCCGACGAGATCCCGAACGTGCAGCGCCTGGGCATGTGGCTGGACGTGAACGGTCAGCGCATGCAGACCGGCAACACCCGCACCATGATCTTCAATTGCGCCAAGCTGGTGAGCTACTGCAGCCACTTCATGACGCTGGAGCCGGGCGACGTCATCACCACCGGCACGCCGCCGGGCGTGGGGCTGGGCATGAAGCCGCCGAAATACCTGAAGAAGGGCGACGTGATGACGCTCGGCATCGAAGGCCTGGGCGAGCAGCGGCAGCTGGTCGTGCCCTTCAAGGCGTGATTTCCTGACGCCCGCCGCCCGGGTGCTGCATAAACTCGGGCGCATGCAGGAAGAGCTTCCGCCCACATTCCTCGCGGGCAACTCCGCCATGGCGGGGTTGATGCGGGCCCACGACTGGACCGGCACGGCGGTCGGCGCGCCGCAGCGATGGCCGCAGTCGCTGCGCTCGGTGGTCAACCTGATGCTGGGCTCCGGCTTCCCCATGTTCGTGGCCTGGGGGCCGGACCTGGAGATGCTCTACAACGACGCCTACGCCGAGATCCTGGGCAGCAAGCACCCGGCCAGCCTGGGTACCCGGTTCGAGCAGGTCTGGCACGACATCCTGGAGGACATCACGCCCTTCGTGCGGCGCGCGCTGGCGGGCGAGACCTTCTTCATGGAGAACCTGCCCCTGCGCATGCAGCGCAAGGGGGAGGAGGAGGACACCTGGTTCACCTTCTCCTACTCGCCCGTGCACGACGAGCAGGGGCGCATCGCGGGCTTCTACTGCGCATGCGCGGAGACCACCGCCACCGTGCTGGCGGAGCGCCACCAGCGTGCCGAGCAGGAAAGGCTGCAGGCGCTGTTCCGGCAGGCGCCCGGCTTCGTCTGCGTCACGCGCGGGCCGGAGCACGTTTACGAGGTGGTCAACCCCGCCTATCTGCAGCTCATCGGCCGGCGGCAGGTACTCGGCCAGCGCGTGCGCGACGCCTTGCCCGAAGTGGTGGAGCAGGGCTACCTCGAACTGCTCGACCGTGTGTACCGCAGCGGCCGACCCTACATGGGCCGCTCGGCCCGGGTGCTGCTGCGGCGCGAGGCGGGCGATGGGGGCGAGGGGGGCGACGGGCCGGCCGAGGCCTTCGTGGACTTCGTCTACCAGCCCCTGCTGGATGCGCACGGGCGCGTGTCCGGCATCTTCACCTACGGGCTCGACGTCACCGAGCAGCAGCGGGCCCAGCAGGCGCTGCTCGCCTTTTCCAACAGCATCCCGGCCATCGCCTGGGAGGCTTCGCCCTCGGGCAAGCTGGAGCGCTTCAACTCGCAATGGGAGGGCTTCACCGGCCAGCCCGAAGCCCGCGCGCTGGTGCACGGCTGGGTCGACGCGCTCCATCCCGAGGACGCGCCGCGGATGTGGGAGGCCTGGAAGGCGGCCCGCGCCGCCGGCGCCCAGTGGAGCATGGAGCACCGCCTGCGGCGGGCCGACGGCAGCTGGCGCTGGTTCCTCACGCGCGCCGTGCCGCAGAAGGACAGCGCCGGGCGCGTGCTGCGCTGGTTCGGCACCACCAGCGACATCGAGGAGGCGCGCCGCACGGCCGAGGCCCTGCAGGCGGCCGACCGGCAGAAGGACGAATTCCTGGCGACCCTCGCGCACGAGCTGCGCAATCCGCTCGCCCCGATCCGCACCGCGGTGCACCTGCTGTCCCTGCCGGCGGCCACGGAGGCGATCCGCGCCCGCGCGGTGGAGATCGTGGGCCGCCAGGTGACGCACATGTCGCGCCTGCTGGACGACCTCATCGACATCGCCCGGATCACGCAGCGCCGGCTGGTGCTCAAGCCGGAGTGGGTGCGCGTGCAGGCGGTCGTGGACAGCGCGATCGAGACGGCCATGCCGGCAGCGGAAGCCAAGCGGCACGCGCTCGGCGCGCACATGGAGCAGCCGCAGCAGTGGGTGCACGCGGATCCGGTGCGGCTGGCGCAGGTGCTGTCGAACCTCCTGAACAATGCCTGCAAGTACACCGACCCGGGCGGCCGCATCCGGCTGGAGGTGGCCACCGAAGGGGCCGACCTCGTCTTCACCGTCACCGACAGCGGCATCGGCATGAGTGCCGAGGCGCTGGAGAACGTGTTCGCCATGTTCGCCCAGGAGCAGTCGGCCCTGGACCGCTCGGAGGGCGGGCTGGGCATCGGCCTGGCACTGGCCAAGGGCCTGGTCGAACTGCACGGCGGCACGATCTCCGCGTCCAGCCCCGGCATCGGGGCCGGCAGCCGCTTCGAGGTTCGCCTTCCGCTGTCTGCGCGTGCCCCGGACCCAACGGGCGCCGCGCCCGACGCCCAGCCGGCCGAGGCCGGGCAGGGTCACGTGGTGCTGCTGGCGGACGACAACGCCGCCGCCGTCGAAGTGCTCGCCGACCTGCTGCGCCTGGCCGGGCACGAGGTGCACGTCGCCAGCGACGGCAGCGCCGCCGCGGAGCTTGCCGCACGCGTGCGGCCGGACGTGCTGGTGCTGGACATCGGCATGCCGGGCCTCAACGGCTACGAGGTGGCGCGCCAGGTGCGTGCCTGCGCGTGGGGCCGCGGCGCGCTGCTGGTGGCGGCCACCGGCTGGGGCCAGGAGGAAGACCGGCGCAAGGCGCTGGAGGCCGGCTTCGACCTGCACTTCACCAAGCCTT
>DASWUI010000132.1:0-2527 GCA_036401715.1 Ramlibacter sp.
GCGCCTGCCGCGCCGCAGGCCGGCAAGCCCGTGCAGCGCCAGGCCGCCGGCACCGCGCGGCCGCCGGTGAGCGAGACGCCCGGCAATGCGCCCAGCCTGCCGTCCGAGCTGCTGCCGCGCCTGGGTGGCGGCGAGCCGCTGGACGCGGAGGCCCGCGCCTTCTTCGAGCAGCGGCTGGGGCGCGACCTGTCCGGGGTGCGCGTGCACACCGACGACGCGGCGGCGGACGCGGCGCGCAGCCTGCAGGCCCGCGCCTTCACCTGGGGCAACCACGTCGCCTTCGCCAGCGGCGAGTACCAGCCCGCCAGCGAACGCGGCCGCACGCTGATCGCGCATGAACTGGCGCACGTGCTGCAGAACGAGTCCGCCGGGCTGCGCCACGTGGTCGCGCGCAAGGACAACCCGAAGTACAAGGACCCCAACGACATCAGCCAGGACGCCTTCGACCCCGCGGAGGACAAGAAGAAGCGGCCGCTGATGGAGACGCTGAAGCTGCCGGCCATCAAGTCGCGCCATGCCGACTACTACAAGAAGCTGGCGGGCAAGTCGCTCAAGCGGCCCGCCGGCTACGACCGCAAGAAGCCGCCCTTCCAGCCCGAGCAGGTGAAGAAGTGGAAGGAGAACGTGAAGCTGGAGGCCTACTACGCCGGCATCGGCTTCGCGCCCGGCGCCGGCGAGCACACGCTGCCCTTCTACGGCTCGCCCGGCCAGAAGATCAGCGGCAAGCAGGCCGAGGTGATCGAGCGGCTGCAGATCCCCAGCTGGACGCCCGAAGGCACCTGGCTCAAGAGCGCGCTGCAGGTGGACCACGTGGTGGAGCTGCAGGTGGGCGGGCACGACGAGTTCTACAACTACGAGCTGCTCACCGGCGCCCACAACATGAACGTGGGCTCGCTGCTGCGCGGCACCATCTACGCGGGCGTGAAGGGCTACCTGGGCGCCATGGGCAAGAACACGGGCGACAAGCTCGTGAAGGACTACCTGGAGAAGTACGACGTCGAGTTCAAGGCGGTGGAAGGCGGCGGCGAGGGGCGCCACCTGGAAGCCACCTCGCGCTTCTGGGCGCGCACCGAGATCACGGCCGGCAAGCACCTCGCATGGCTCAAGGGCGAGCAGGTCGCGCAGAAGAAGGACGGCAGCGACAAGAGCCACTTCGCCCTGTATTCCTACACCGGGCAGGCCTTCATCGACGCCTTCCCCCTGAACAGGAACAAGGTGTCGGTGAGCGACAGCGGGCGGCTGGCGGGCATCAGGCTGGGGCCCAACGCGATCCGGCTGAACCCCGGCTTCGACAAGGGCAGCGGCGGCACGGTCGGCAGCATCAAGGGCACCTGGGAGCTGCCCAAGCAGGTGCAGGCGCAGGAGGGCAAGGACTTCGAGAGCCCGCTCAACGCGGTGCCGAACAAGCCCTACGCCGGCAGCCTCTCGTCGCTGACGCCGCCCAAGGTGGACGCCAAGGGCGCGAGCCCGGTCAGCTTCGAGCAGCTGGACTTCGTGCGCGGCCGGCTCACCGCCGACGGCATCCTGACCACCAGCCACCCGCTGTTCCCGGGCATCCAGATCCCGGTGCGCTGGCGCGGCGACGACTTCGCCTTCGAGTACACCTTCCAGCCCACGCAGCTGAAGCTGCCGGTGCCCGGGCTCACGGTCGACGAGGCGAGCGTGACGCTGTTCTTCGGCACGCGCGGCGTCGGCGCCGACGGCATGATCGCCTTCACGGTCGCCGGCCTGGGCTCGGGCCTGCTCACCGTCGGCGTCTCGGCCGGCCCCAAGGGGCCGGCGCTGAACGCGCGGGGCAGCTTCACCGCCGACCGCAAGCTGTTCGACCTGGCCACGCTGGAGATCGGCTACGACAGCGAGAAGGGCTTCCACGGCAAGGGCACGCTGGGCATCACCAACCCGCAGAAGATCAAGGGCATCAAGTCGGCCAGGCTGACCGCCGGCTACAAGGATGCGGTGTTCAGCGCCACCGGCGAGGTGCAGCCCGACATCCCGGGCCTCAAGGGCGCCTCGCTCTCCGTGAGCTACGGCAAGGACACGCTGCAGATCACCGGCAAGCTGGGCGTGGACGAGCGCGTGCCCGGCGTGCAGTCGGCCGACATCACGGTGGACGTCAAGCAGGTGGACGGCCAGTGGAAGGTGGCCGCCTCCGGGGAGGTGGTGCCCAAGCTGCCCGGGCTGTCCGGGGCCACGCTGAAGTTCTCCTACGACGAAGGCTTCGTGCTGGTGGAAGGCAGCTTCGAGGTGAAGAAGGGGCCGCTGCACGGCAAGGTGCAGGCGGGCGTGACCAATGCCGAGGTCGACGCGAAGGGCCAGCGCGCCGCCACCGGCGCCGGCAAGGCCTTCCACGTGTTCGGCGCCGCCGACATCGATGCCGAATTCATCAAGAACAAGCTCACCGGCAAGCTCAGGCTGCGCCTGCTGCCGGACGGCCAGGTCCGCGTGGGCGGCGGCCTCGCCATCGGCGACTTCGAGGTGTTCCCGCAGATCCCCAAGCAGGCGGAGTTCTTCAAGAAGTCGATCAACA
>DASWUI010000133.1:0-6836 GCA_036401715.1 Ramlibacter sp.
ACGCGCTTCTCGGTGGTCACCACCCTCGAGCGCACCTGCGTGATGGCCGAGCGGCTGGTGCAGCGCTACGGCTTCGCCGCGCAATGCGCCGGCGTGCACGGCACCGACATTCCGGTGCTCGACCTGGAACGCGCGGGCGAGCGGCTGGTGGCGCAGATCGAGGACGCTGCGCGCGCGGCGCTGGAGCGGGACCGCAGCGGCGCCATCGTGCTGGGCTGCGCCGGCATGGCGCCCCTGTGCGAGGAGCTCAGCGCCCGGCTGGGCGTGCCCGTGGTCGACGGAGTCGCCGCCGCGGTGAAGTTCGCGGAGGGGCTGGCCTCACTGGGCCTGCGGACGGCCCGCCGCGGCGACTACGCCCCGCCGCCGCCGAAGCCCTACGCGGGCTTCGTCAGTCACCTGGGGTGGTGAGCTCGCGCCCGCCGCCCACCACGTGCACCACCCGCTGCGGGAAGGGAATGGCGATGCCGGCCGTGCGCAGGCCCTGGAGGATGCGCAGGTTCACGTCCGACTTCACCGCGAGCTGGCCGTTCTGCGGGTCGGCGATCCAGAACAGCACCTGGAACTCCAGGCCGTCGGCGCCGAAGTTCACCAGGCGCACCGCAGGCGCGGGCTCCGGGATCACGCGCGGGGCGCCGCTCGCGGCCTCCAGCAGCACCTGCTGCACCCGGTCCGGATCGCTGTCGTAGGCGACCGACACCTCGGTCGTGATCAGCACCTTGGGGTCGGCCAGCGACAGGTTCTCGATGCGCTCGGTGATCAGCTTCTCGTTGGGCACCACCGACTCGCGCCCGGTCAGCGAGCGGATCAGCGTGTAGCGCGTCTTGTTGTCCGCCACCACGCCCTCGAAGTTGTCCACGCGCACGGTATCGCCGATGCGCAGGCTGCGTTCGGCCAGGATCACGAAGCCGCTGACGTAGTTCGAGGCGAGCTTCTGCAGCCCGAAGCCCAGGCCGACGCCGAGGGCGCCGCCCAGCACCGACAGGGCCGTCAGGTCCACGCCGACCGCCGACAGAGCGAACAGGAAGCCCACCAGCAGCAGCACGGCGCGGATCGCATTGCCCGCCACCTTGCGCAGCGACAGGTCCGCCACCGTGTCGCGCAGCACCTTGCGCTCCACGGCCGCCGAGATCCACAGCGCCAGCACCATCACGAGCCCGGAGGACAGCACGCCCTGCACGATGGACAGCAGGCTGATCTCCGACTTGCCGAAGGCGAAGCGGATCGCCTCCATCTCCTCGAGCACCGCGGGCAGCAGGCCCAGGATCCAGAGCACGGCGGCAAGCCAGGCGAGCCAGGAGAACAGGCGCTCGGCCACACGGGCCAGGGCCGAACGCGGGAACACCACCGTGAACACCCGCGCCAGCAGGCGGATGCCGGCCAGCGCGACCAGCACCGGCACCGCGATGCGCAGCAGCGGCACTTCCTGGAAGGAGCCCAGCACCAGCCGCGCGCTGTAGGTGAAGCCCAGGGCCAGCATGGGGAACAGCACGCCGTCCACCGTGGCGCGGCCGAACCACACGGAATCGGCCGGCGCCTTGCGTCCGGTCAGCCAGCAGATGCCCCAGGCGACGGCCAGGCAGCCCAGCAGCACGGCGGCCTCCCACGCCCAGGCCCCGCGCTCCACGTCGCGGATCAACAGGTCGAGTGCGTTCATCCGGCGGCCGGCGCCCAGTTCGGTTTGCGTTTCTCGGTGAAGGCGGTCACGCCTTCCAGCGCGCAGCCGTCCATCATGTTGGCCGCCATGGTCTGGGCGGCGAGCTGGTACGCCGCCTCGATGCCCATCTCGCGCTGGCGGTAGAACAGCTCCTTGCCCATGGCCAGCGCCAGGCGCGGCTTGGCCAGGATGCTGGCCACGAGCCGTTCGACCTGCGCGTCCACCTGCTCGGGCGGCACGGCATGGTTGACCAGGCCGCGTTCCTGCGCCTGCTGCGCCGAGATGAATTCACCGGTGACCAGCATCTCCATGGCCTGCTTGGGCGGCACGTTGCGCAGCAGCGGCACGCTGGGCGTGGAGCAGAACAGGCCGTAGTTCACCCCGCTGACGGCGAAGCGCGCCTGCGTCGACGCGATCGCCAGGTCGCATTGCGCCACCAGCTGGCAGCCCGCCGCCGTGGCGATGCCCTGCACGCGCGCGATCACCGGCACGGGCAGCTTCTGGATCGCCAGCATCATGCGGCTGCACTGCGCGAACAGCTCCTGGTAATAGGCCAGCTCGGGCCGCGCGATCATTTCCTTGAGGTTGTGGCCGGCGCAGAAGGCCTTGCCGGCCGCGGCCAGGACCACCACCCGCACCGACTCGTCGCGCGCGATGCGGTCCAGTGCATCCTGCAGCGCCTGCAGCATCTCCTCGCCCAGCGCATTGAAGCTGGCGGGCCGGTTCATCGTCAGCGTGACCACGCCGCGCGCGTCCCGCGCCTCGATCAGCGGCTGCTCCATCGCACCCCTCCTTGGTTCGCTCGTGTTCAGACGTCCGCCAGCACCCGCACGTGGGCTTCCACGCTGCGGCCCAGGGCACTGAGGTTGTAGCCGCCCTCCAGGCAGGAGACGATGCGGCCCCTGGCATGCTTCGCGGCCACGTCCTTGAGCTTCTGCGTGATCCAGGCGTAGTCCGCCTCCACCATCCCGAGCTGCCCCAGGTCGTCCTCGCGGTGGGCGTCGAAGCCCGCGCTGATGAAGATCATCTCCGGCTTGAAGGCCTCCAGCCGCGGCATCCAGAGCGTGTCGACCAGCTCGCGGATCGCGGCCCCCTTGGTGTACGCGGGCACCGGCACGTTGACCATGTTGTCCGCGCGCGGCTCGGCGCCGCTGTAGGGATAGAAGGGGTGCTGGAAGATCCCCACCATCAGCACGCGCTCGTCCCCGGCGAGGATGTCCTCGGTGCCGTTGCCGTGGTGCACGTCGAAGTCGACCACCGCCACCCGCTGCAGGCCGTGGCGGTCCAGCGCGTAGCGCGCCGCGACGGCGACGTTGTTGATGATGCAGAAGCCCATCGCGCGGCTGCGGGTGGCGTGGTGGCCGGGCGGGCGCACGGCGCAGAACGCGTTCTCCAGCTCGCCGGAGATCACCGCATCGGTCGCCGCGATGGCTGCGCCGGCCGCCCGCAGCGCCGCGTTCCAGCTGTGGCGGTTCATGGCGGTGTCGGGGTCGATGTACAGGATGCCGTCGCCGCCGGCGTCCTCTTCCTCGACGACGCTCTGGGCCAGCCCGCGGACCGCCGCCACGTGCATGCGGTCGTGCGCGAGTTCCAGCAGGTCGGTGCTGGCCAGCGGCGCCTCGCGCCGGTCCACCACGTCCAGCAGGTGGGACGCCAGCATGCGGTCCTCGATGGCGTCGAGGCGCTGGGGGCACTCGGGGTGCCCGCGGCCCATGTCGTGTCTCCTGCAGTCCGGGTGCGTGAAATAGCCGGTTCTGTGCATGGCTCGCCTCGGCGCTGTTCCAAATATCGGATAAGGTCGTGCCTGTATGGAAGCACGACAAAAACTCAAAACGCTCCTCGACCAGCTTAACACGGTGATCGTCGGAAAGCCGTCGCAGACCAGGGACTGCGTGGCCTGCCTGCTGGCGGGGGGACACCTGTTGATCGAGGACGTTCCGGGGGTGGGGAAGACGACGCTCGCGCACGCGCTGGCGCGGGCCTTCGGCCTGCAGTTCTCGCGGGTGCAGTTCACGGCGGACCTGATGCCCAGCGACCTCTCCGGGGTGTCGGTGTACGACCGCGGCAAGGAAGGCTTCGTCTTCCATCCGGGTCCCATCTTCGCGCAGGTGCTGCTGGCCGACGAGATCAACCGCGCCAGCCCCAAGACGCAGAGCGCCCTGCTCGAGGCGATGGAGGAAAAGCAGGTCACCGTCGAGGGCGAGACCCGCGCCCTGCCCTCGCCCTTCTTCGTGATCGCCACCCAGAACCCGCACGACCAGCTGGGCACCTTCGCGCTGCCCGAGTCGCAGCTGGACCGCTTCCTGATGCGCATTTCCCTCGGCTACCCGGACCGCGCGGCGGAACGGGCGCTGTTCTCCGGCGCCGACCGGCGCGACATGGTGGAACACCTGGACAACATCCTGTCGCCGATCGAGCTGCAGGCGCTGCAGGAGCAGGTGCTGCAGGTGCACGCCGCGGAGCCGCTGCTGGACTACGTGCAGGACCTGGTGGCGGCCAGCCGCTCCGGGCGCTGGTTCCTGCAGGGACTGAGCCCGCGCGCCGGCATCGCCGTCATCCGCGCGGCCAAGGCGCAGGCCCTGTTGTCCGGGCGCGACTACGTGGCGCCGGACGACGTGCAGTCCATCTTCCCCCAGACCGTGGCGCACCGCCTGGTGCCGGTGGGCGACGCGGGCCGCGGGCCGCTGGAGCAGGTGCGCGCCATGCTGGAGGCCGTGCCGCTGCCGTGAGAGGATGACGAATGACTCCGCCCGCGGCTTCGATGACGAATGACAAGGTCATGCCCGCTGCGCAGCCGCGGCGCCATGCGTCATCCGTCATGAACCCGGTGGCCTTCGCCCGCGGCCGTTTCCGCCGGTGGTGGCAGGCGCGGCTGCCGCTGTCCGACACGATGACGCTGACGCAGCGCAACGTGTACATCCTGCCCACGCGCGCCGGCTTCATGATGGGGGCCACGCTGCTGGTGCTGCTGGTCGGCTCGATCAACTACCAGCTGAACCTCGGCTACCTGCTCACTTTCCTGCTGGCCGGCTGCGCCGTCGTCGGCATGCACGTGTGCCATGCGACCCTGCGCGGCATGACCCTGAGCCTGATGCCGCCGGCGCCGCAGTTCGCCGGCGCCAGCGCGCCGCTGGCGGTGGTGCTGGGCAACACCCGCAAGGACGCGCGGCACGGCATCGGCCTGTCGGTGCTGGACGCCGTGCACGAGGACCACTGGAGCTGGACCGACGTGCCGGCGCAGGGCAGCTGCACGGTGCAGGTGGCCTTCCGGCCGGAGCGCCGCGGGCTGCACCGGGTGCCGCCGCTCACGGCCGAGACGCGCTTTCCGCTCGGCACCTTCCGCGTCTGGACGGTATGGCGGCCGGCGGCGCAGGTGCTGGTCTATCCACGGCCCGAGTCGCACCCCCCGCCGCTGCCCCCGGGCGAGGCGCGCTCGGGCGGCGCCGCCGTGGCGCGCGCGCAGAACAGCGGCGAGTTCGAAGGCGTGCGCGGCTACCGCCGCGGCGACCCGATGAAGCTGGTGGTGTGGAAGAAGGCGGCCAAGACCGACGAACTCGTGAGCCGCGACACCATGCAGGCCCAGCGCATCCAGCTGTGGCTCGACTACGAGCAGTGCCGCCTGCCAGACCGGGAGGCCCGCCTGTCGCGGCTGGCGGCGTGGGTGCTGCAGGCCGATCGGCTGGGACAGGAGTACGGCCTGCGGCTGCCCGGCAGGCAGGTCGCGCCCGGCTCCGGCGAGGCGCACAAGCGGCGTTGCCTGGAGGCGCTGGCGCTGTGCTGAGCTTGGCCCCTTCCCGCCTCGCGGTGCTGCCGCGCGAAGCCCGTGACACGCTGTTCCTGCTGGTCGTGATCGGCTGGATCGTGCTGCCGCACGCGGAGCACCTGCCCTGGTGGTGCTCGCTCCTGGTGGCCGGGGTGCTCGCCTGGCGCGCCACGGTGGCGCTCACCGGCCGCCCGCTGCCGGCGCGCCTCTGGCTGCTGGCGCTGCTGCTGCTGACGCTGGTGGGCACCTGGTGGAGCTACCGCACGCTGCTCGGGCGCGACCCCGGCGTGACCCTCATCGTGGCGCTGCTGGCGCTCAAGACCCTGGAGCTGCGGGCGCGGCGCGACGCCTTCGTGGTGTTCTTCCTGGGCTTCTTCACGATGCTCACCAACTTCTTCTTCTCGCAGTCGCTGGGCGTGGCCACCGCCATGCTGCTCGGGCTGCTGGGCCTGCTGACGGCGCTGGTCAACGCCCACCTGCCGGTGGGGCGTCCGCCGCTGATGCAGTCGGCGCGCACCGCCGCCTGGATGGCGCTGCTCGGCGCGCCGGTGATGGCCGTGCTGTTCCTGCTGTTCCCGCGCTTCGCGCCGCTGTGGGGCATTCCCGCCGATGCCATGTCGGGCCGCAGCGGCCTGTCCGCGCAGATGCAGGTGGGCAACATGGCCTCGCTGGCGCTGGACGACAGCATCGCCTTCCGGGTGCGCTTCGAGGGGCGGCCCCCGGCGCAGCGGGACATGTATTTCCGCGGCCCGGTGCTCACCGAGTTCGACGGCCGCGAGTGGCGTCCGCTGCTGCCCCGCCTGGGCACCCGGTTCCCGCCCATGCGCCTGGTCGACCCGCAGCTGTCGGTGGCGGGGCCGCCGGTGCGCTACGAGCTCACCATGGAGCCGAACAACCGGCCCTGGCTGCTCACGCTGGATGCCGCCCCCCAGTCGCCGGAGCTGCCCGGCATGGAAACGGCGATGACCAGCGACCTGCAGTGGGTCGCCTCGCGCCCCGTGGTGGACCTGCTGCGCTACCGCGCCGCCAGCTACCTGGACTTCCGCCACGGGCCGCTCCGGCGCGGCCTGGTGCTGCCCGAATACACGCAGCTGCCGCCCGGCCGCAACCCGCGGACCATGGAACTGGGCGCGCGCCTGGTACGGGACACGCCCTCGGCGGACCCCGCGGCCCTGGTGGAGGCCGCGCTGGAGCTGCTGCGCACGGGCGGCTACCGCTACACGCTGGAGCCCGGCGTGTACGGCGAGGACACCGCCGACGAGTTCTGGTTCGACCGCAAGGAAGGCTTCTGCGAGCACATCGCCTCCGCCTTCGTCGTGCTGATGCGCGGCATGCGGATCCCCTCGCGAATCGTGACGGGCTACCAGGGCGGCGAGCCGAACCTGATCGACGGCTTCTGGGTGGTGCGGCAGAGCGACG
>DASWUI010000134.1:0-2956 GCA_036401715.1 Ramlibacter sp.
TCGAGAAGACCCTGGTGGAGGGTGCCGGCGCTGCGCCGCTGGCGGCGCTGATGAAGGAGCCGGAGCGCTACGCCGGGTGCAAGGCCGGGCTGGTGCTGGGCGGCGGCAACATCGACCCGATGCTGCTGGCGGCCATCATCCAGCGCGGCATGGTGCGCGCCGGCCGGCTGGCGCGCCTGCGCGTGTGCGCCCGCGACGTGCCCGGCTCGCTGGCGAAGATCACCGCGGTCGTCAGCGAGGCGGGCGCCAACATCGACGAGGTGCACCACCAGCGGGCCTTCACCATGCTGGCGGCCCAGAACGTGGAGATCGAGCTGGTCGTGCAGACGCGCGGCCATGCGCACGTGCAGTCGCTGCTGGAGGCGCTGCGGGCGGCGGGATTCGAGGCGGAGGAGCAATGATGGACAAGGAAACCCTGCAGGGCGCGCTGCCCGAATACTTCGCACCCTGGGTGCAGGCGCTCGGGCTGAAGGTCGAGGCTTTCGACGCCGACAGCGTCACCCTGCGCCTGCCGCAGAACCCGCAGCTGTCGCGCGTGGGCGACATGCTGTGCGGCCAGGCGATGATGGCGGCGGCGGACACGGCCATGGTGCTGGCCCTGATCAACCAGAACGGCTGCTTCCGGCCCTGCACCACGGTGCAGATGAACACCAGCTTCCTCAAGCCGCTGTCGGGCCAGGACGCCCTGGTGCAGGCCCGGGTGGTGCGCGCCGGCAAGACGCTGGCCTTCGGCGAGATCGACATCCGGGGCGCGCAGGACAACAAGAGCGCATGTCGCGCCAGCACCACCTACGCGCTGCTGTGAACGGCCGTCCCGCCGGCTTGGGTAAAATCTCCGGAACGCCAGAATCGAGGAACGCATGACCAGCCCCAACGAGCCCGCCCAGCACGGCCAGCACTTCGAACCGCACGACCCGGTCGAGGACGTGGTGCCGATGATCCCGATCGTGCTGCCCGTCGTCGGCGCGGCGCTGATGTTCCTGCTGGCCTTCATCGCCATCTACATGGCGTGAACCCGTCATCTCCGCGCAGGCGGGGACCCAAAGCTTCCCTCAAAGCGGCCTTCGGGCCGCTTTGTCGTTTCTGGACGACTTGGGTTCCCGCCCGCGCGGGAATGACGCGCCCGGCGCGGCTGAGTTGCCCGGACATAAACCCATGCGTCTTTTGCATGGATTCGCGCCGGCACAGCGGCTTCCGGTCAGCCCCGGTCCCTAAAATGGCCCTCCCAGCCGACCCAGCGGTGGACGACCCGCAGCCGACTGAGCCAAGCCTGTTTTGAAAGGGCGCGCATCGGGTGGCCGGCCCCCTGAGCTCCTTTTGGAAACACGCTTTTCAACTTAGGAGTCCCAGGATGAATTCTCCCGTGATGCAGGGCCTGAACCTCAAGGCCCCCGCCTACGTCAAGAATGCCCGGCTGATCGCCTGGGTGGCCGACATGGTCGCCCTGTGCAAGCCCGACCAGGTGCACTGGTGCGACGGCAGCCAGGAAGAGTACGACCGGCTGTGCCAACTCCTGGTGGACAACGGCACCTTCAAGAAGCTGGACCCGGTCAAGCGCCCGGGCTCCTTCCTGGCCTGGTCCGATCCGAGCGACGTCGCCCGCGTGGAAGACCGCACCTTCCTCTGCTCGCGCAAGAAGGAAGACGCGGGCCCGACCAACAACTGGGTCGAGCCGGCCGAGATGCGCAAGACGCTGCAGCCGCTGTTCGACGGCTGCATGCGCGGCCGCACCATGTACGTGGTGCCCTTCTCGATGGGCCCGCTCGGCTCGCCGATCGCGCACATCGGCATCGAGCTGTCCGACAGCCCCTACGTCGCGGTGAACATGCGCATCATGACCCGCATGGGCAAGGCGGTGTACGACGTGCTGGGCGTCAACGGCGACTTCGTGCCCTGCCTGCACACCGTGGGCGCGCCGCTGGAGAAGGGCCAGAAGGACGTGCCGTGGCCCTGCAACAAGACCAAGTACATCGTGCACTACCCCGAGACGCGCGAGATCTGGTCCTATGGCTCCGGCTACGGCGGCAACGCGCTGCTGGGCAAGAAGTGCTTCGCGCTGCGCATCGCCTCCACCATGGGCCGCGACCAGGGCTGGCTGGCCGAGCACATGCTGATCCTGGGCGTGACCTCGCCGGAGGGCAAGAAGTACCACGTCGCCGCCGCCTTCCCCTCCGCCTGCGGCAAGACCAACTTCGCCATGCTGATCCCGCCCAGGGGCTTCGAGGGCTGGCGCGTCACCACCATCGGCGACGACATCGCCTGGATCAAGCCGGGTGCCGACGGCCGCCTGTACGCGATCAACCCGGAAGCGGGCTACTTCGGCGTGGCCCCGGGCACCAACGTGCAGACCAACCCGAACTGCATGGCCAGCCTGGACAAGAACGTGATCTTCACCAACGTGGCGCTCACCGACGACGGTGACGTGTGGTGGGAAGGCATGGGCGAGCCGCCGGCGCACGCCATCGACTGGCAGGGCAAGGACTGGACGCCGCAGATCGCCAAGGAAACCGGCGCCAAGGCCGCGCACCCGAACGCGCGCTTCACCGTGGCCGCCACCAACAACCCCGCGCTCGACCCGGCCTGGGACGACCCGGCCGGCGTGCCGATCGACGCCTTCATCTTCGGCGGCCGCCGCTCGACCACCGTGCCGCTGGTGACCGAGGCCAACGACTGGGTGGAAGGCGTCTACATGGCCGCCACCATGGGCTCCGAGACGACCGCCGCCATCGTCGGCCAGGTCGGCGTGGTGCGCCGCGATCCTTTCGCCATGCTGCCCTTCACCGGCTACAACATGAGCGACTACTTCCAGCACTGGCTGAACCTCGGCCGCAAGCTGGAAGCGTCGGGCGCGAAGCTGCCGAAGATCTTCACCACCAACTGGTTCCGCAAGGACGCCGAGGGCAAGTTCGTGTGGCCGGGCTACGGCGAGAACCTGCGCGTGCTCAAGTGGATGATC
>DASWUI010000135.1:0-1512 GCA_036401715.1 Ramlibacter sp.
CTCCCTGCACCGATCCGGGACCCTTCGCGTACGCACCGCCCGCGCAGAAGCCGCTGGAGACCTCCGGCGCGCATTCGCCGGCCGCCACCGCGACCAGCCCGCCGAGCGTGCGTCCGAACTCGGCCGAGATGGCGCCGAGCAAGCCCAGCGTGGCGCCCAAGAAGTAGGTCCGCCCGGCTCGACGAGGCCAGCCCACCGGCTGGCCTTTTTCTTTTGCGGTAGCCTTGCACCCATGTCCCGCCCCGTCCTCACCGCCGCGCGCGCGCCGCTCACCCGCGGCGTTCCGGTCGTCAACGAGCACGGCGAGGCCGAGACCATTTCCATCCCCGCCGAGCGCTCGCTGACGGTCTACGTCGACAAGCGCGAACTGGTCACGCTCATGACGCTGGGCGCCCACCCGGAATGGCTGGTGCTGGGCTACCTGCGCAACCAGCGCCTGGTGGAAACCGTGGCCGCGGTGGAATCGGTGACCGTGGACTGGGACGTCGGCGCCGCCGCGGTGAAGACCATCGACGGCATCGACCGGATCGAGGAACGCACGGCGCACCGCGTGGTCACCACCGGCTGCGGCCAGGGCACCGTGTTCGGGCAGCTGATGGAGGACGTGGAAAGCGTGCCGCTGCCGGATGCCCGCATCACCCAGGCGCAGCTGTACGGCATCGTCAACGCGATCCGCCTGCAGGAGAGCACGTACAAGTCCGCCGGCTCCGTGCACGGCTGCGCGCTGTTCCGCGGGGAGCGCATGCTGCTGTTCGTGGAAGACGTGGGCCGCCACAACGCGATCGACACCATCGCCGGCTGGATGTGGCTCCATCCCGAGGAGCACGCCAGCGCGACACCCGGCGAGCCGCTGGTGTTCTACACGACCGGGCGCCTCACCAGCGAGATGGTGATCAAGTCGGCCCAGATGGGCGTGGCCATCGTGGTGTCGCGCAGCGGCATCACGCAGATGGGTTACGAAATCGCGCAGCGGCTGGGGCTGTGCACGCTAGGCCGCGCGACCAACAAGCGCTTCCTTTGCTACACCGGGCGCGAGCGCTTGCTTCTGCAGCCGGGACTGGCCGGACCCCGCCTGCGCGCCGACGCCTGAGACTGGCGCCGCGACGGGGGCGGCTGGCATCATGGTTTCATGGATGAGATCGTGTACCACCCGCTCGCGCAGGCCGGTGCCGCCCGGCCACCGGCGCCGCGCAAGGCATCGCTGCACACCTGGTTCGCGGAAGGCGTGCGCGCGGGATTCTTCCTGCGCCCGCGGGTGAGCGGCCACGCCGCGCCCTGGCACGTCGCCGCCGCGCTGGTCCTCTTCAGCGCGCTGGAGATCGGGCTCGCCCGCCTCGAGATTCCCGGTGCGGCGGACTTCAACCTGCGCGGCTGGCTGGGCTCCTGGTGGTCGCCCGCCGCGGTGCTGCTGCTGGCGTGGTCGCTGCTGTGGGGCCAGGCCGCGGGCGAGGCCAAGGGGCGACCGGCGGGCGCCGCGAGCTGGTTCCTGCTCTGGCTGATGGCCTCGCTGCC
>DASWUI010000136.1:0-4668 GCA_036401715.1 Ramlibacter sp.
AGGCGCGGCGCCGTGTTCGGCTCGCGGTGGCGGCGCCCCTCGGGCCGCACCGGCACCACCCCGATCTGCGCATGGCCGATCGCATGCGGCTGCACCGGGCGCCAGTGGCGGTACACGGGCCGGCCGCGGCGGAAGTCGTCCTCGCGCACCGCCGTGATGCCGATGGGTCGCGTGCGCCACACGTGGCCGCTGTAGTGGCGCGGGTAGGCGTTGAGGTTGATGTTGAAGTTCGCGTAGTTCACGTAGCGCGGCGAGGTGCGGTACACCGGCCACCAGGCTTCGCCCGGCGCCAGCGGGTACCAGCCCACGGCCGGGCCGGAGCCCACGCTCAGGCTGAACTGGGTGCCGCCGCCGCCCAGGAACACCACCAGCGCGGGCGAATAGACCGGGCGCACCGCCATGCGGCCGGGCACCCAGGCCCAGCGCGGGCCGATCATGGTCCAGCGCCCGTAGTGGAAGGGCGCGAAGCCCCAGGGCGCGTCGTCGATCCAGGTCCAGCCCCAGGGGGAGATCCACTCCCAGTGGCCGTAGCGGTAGGGCGCCCAGTCCTGCACCACGACCCGCGGGTACCAGACGGCCCCATGGGTCGGATCCTGGTGCCAGATGCCGTGCTGGTCCAGCTGCGAGTAGCCCACCACGCCGCGCGGGACGTAGCGGGCGGTGATCGACTGGTCCTCCAGGCGGTTGCGCTCGGCCACCCATTGCGCGAAATCGTCGTGGCGGTAGGCGGGGCCGTTCACCTGGGCGAGCGCTCGGCCGGCGAAGCTCGCCACCTGGCCGGGGCCCAGGTGGATGGACTGGCCCGCCTCGCCGAACACCGCCGCCAGGCCGCTTTGGACGCTGACGTGCGTGAGCTGCGTCTGCGGATCGACGTCGACGCGGTAGTCGCCGGGCTGCAGCGCGCGGAACGCGACGTTGGGCGTGCCGATCTCGAAGTTCTCTCCCTGCACCAGCTCGCGCACGCGGGCGTTGACCGAACCCTGCTGCAGGATGAACTGCGCGTTGCGCTCGTCCAGCGCGTTCACGCCGACGTGGCTTTCGCCGTCCACGTGCACCGTGGCCGCCCCGAGCTGCAGTTCGGCGCGCGCGCCGCGGTCGCTCCAGAGGCGGTCGCCGTCGGTGATCGGGCGGTTGGCGGGCAGCTCCACCCATTCGTCCTCGCCGTCGGGCGCGAACACCACGCTGCCCTCCCGGTGCGTGAGGAACCCGACCCGGCCGGGCGGGTCGCCCTCGTCCTGCGCGAAGACGGCGGACGCGCTCCAGAAGACGAGTAATGCACCCAGCCAGGGCAGGGCGCGCCAGAAGCGGTGGGAGGTGACGGAGTGCATGGCGCTCTTCGGTCGGGACGGGATGATCCCTCAACGCGCAAGCGTGGACCTTTGCGGTAAACCCATCGTAAATCCGGCAACCCCGCGCGTCGACTGTCGAGGCGTACGTGATTTCTTCACGGAATGCTGAGCCGTGAGCCCCCGGCGGGAGGCAGTTCCGCGCGACCGGCGCTTTCAGCCCCGGAAGATCGCCTCGAGGTCCGCTTCGCCGTTGCTTTCGTCGAGCTGCAGGCTGCCTTCGATGTGGTCCAGGTGTTCCAGCATGATCTTCTCGGCGCGCGCGCGGTCGCGCTTGGCCACGGCGTCGATGATCATCTGGTGTTCGTCGTCGCGGCAGCTTTGCGCCGTGGGCGCGTCGTACAGGAAGATGGTCAGGCAGGTCAGCATGCACAGCTCGCGCATGCTGCGCGCCAGCGCGGAGTTGCCGGCCAGTTCCGCCAGCAGCGTGTGGAACTCGCCCGAGAGGCGGATCACCGCGCGCTTGTCGCCGCGGCGGCGCGCGTCGGCCTCCAGCTCCACGTGCTGGCGTAGGCGCTGGATCTTCTCCGGCGAGAGCGTGTCGACCAGCCGGCGCAGCACGGCGGGCTCGATCAGCCGGCGCGCCTCGAACACGTCGCGTGCCTGCTCGGTCGTGGGTTTGGCGACGTAGGCGCCGCGCTGCGGGAACAGCTCCACGATCTGCTCGTGCGCCAGCCGCGCCAGCACCTCGCGGATGCGCGCGCGGCTGACGCCGAAGATCTCGGCCATGCGCTCCTCGCCGAGCTTGGTGCCCGGGTGCAGCCGGTGCTCCAGGATGGCGATGTAGATGCGTTCGTAGATCTCGTCGACCGACTTCTCGCGTTCGGCGCGGGTCGGCGGGGGCGTCTTGCGCGCGGCGGCGGGCATGGAGCGGCGGGTCGGTGCGGCGTGGGAATCGCCGGCGATTCTATAGTCGGCACCCTTGCCGCGCGGCGGGTTCAGGTCCATTGGAACAGCTCCCCCCAGCCGGTGATGCCCGCCGGCGACGCGCCCGCCGCGCGCACCATGCCCCACACGGTGGTGCTCACGGTGTCCAGCAGCGGGATGCCGTGCACGCGCTCGATCTCGGTGGCCAGCTGCGCGGCGTGCAGGTTGGTGCAGAAGGTGGTGATCGCCTGCGGCTTCTCGCGCGCGACTTCGGCCATCAGCTCGCGCAGGGTGTGCGGCGTGACACCCGCGAAGTCGTGGTTGACGCGGATGCCGAGGTGCCGCTCGGCGACCACTTCGATGCCGATGCCGCGGTAGTTGGCCACGATGCGCTCCTGCACGTCCCGCGTGTAAGGCGTGACCAGGGCCAGTCGCCGCACCTGGCGGAGCGCCAGCAGCTCGTTGAGCGCCAGCACGGCGGTGGTCGCGGGAATGCCGGTGCGCTCGCGGATGCGCTCGACCAGCTGGCGGTCGCGGTCGAAGCCGAGCCAGCCCGAGGAGGTGCCGCTCCACCCGATCACGTCGACCTTGGCATCGGCCAGCAGTTCGGCGGCCGCCAGGATCTTGCTGTCGTCGAACTGGCCCAGCGCGGCGGCGTCCAGGGCGATCTCGGTCACGCGAAAGCGCGAGAAGTGGGCGCTGGCGCCGGGCAGGCCAGCGACGATGGCGCTGGTCAGCGGCTCCAGCGCCGTGTTGGACGAGGGGGTCAGCACCCCCAGGCGCAGGGCTCGGGTCACGTGGGTTCTCCTGGGCGGCAGCACCGCCTCGACCCGAGTATGGGCGAAGCCGGGCTGGCCATTCCAGCTATTTTGGTTGAAATTGTCGACATTGGTGTAAACACCATGCGCGTCCGCCCGACCGGTCGTCCATAGTTGCTCCACTCCCGCCGTGCCCCGCCGCCGTGCCGACGTGGCCCGGAAGTTGCAGTCCTTCCTCCCCGAGACCATGACCAGAATGCCTTCCGCACCAGAACTCGCGCCGAGTCAGTTGTCGACAATCGTGTCTGCACTTTCCTGGGGTGTCTGTCGCACCGGTATGGTGCAAACCGGAGTCCGCCATGGCTGACGCCCTGGACCTGGTGATCCGCAACGCCCGCGTGGCCACCGCCAGCGACACCTTCGCCTGCGACATCGGCATCCGGGCCGGCCGCATCGCGCTGCTCGGTGAAGGCCTGCCCGCCGGCACGCGCGAGATCGACGCCGCCGGCCGCACCGTGACCCCGGGCGGCGTCGACGCCCACTGCCACCTGGACCAGCCGATGGAAGGCCCGGCGAAGATGGCCGACGACTTCCTCACCGGCACGCGCTCCGCCGCCTGCGGCGGCACCACCACCATCATTCCCTTCGCGGCGCAGATGAAGGGCCACTCGCTGGAAGCCGCCGTGCTGGACTACCACGGGCGTGCCGAAGGCAAGGCCTGCATCGACTACGCCTTCCACCTGATCGTGAGCGACCCCACGCCCACGGTGCTGGGCAAGGAGCTGCCGGCCCTCATCGGCCAGGGCTACACCTCGTTCAAGGTCTACATGACCTACGACGACCTCAAGCTCGACGACGCGCAGATCCTGGACGTGCTGGACGTCGCCCGCACGCACGGCGCGCTGGCCATGATCCATGCCGAGAACGCCGACTGCATCGAGGGGCTGACCAAGCGGCTGGAGGCCGCCGGCCGCACCGCCCCGCGCTGGCACGCGCACGCGCGGCCCATGCTGGTGGAGCGCGAGGCCACCCACCGCGCGATCGCGCTGTCGGAACTGGTGGACGTGCCCATCCTGATCGTGCACGTCTCCGGCCGGGAAGCGATCGAGCAGATCCGCTGGGCCCGCAGCCACGGGCTGTCGGTGTTCGCGGAGACCTGCCCGCAGTACCTGTTCCTCACCGCCGAGGACCTCGGCATCGACGACAGCTACCAGGGCGCCAAGTGCGTCTGCAGCCCGCCGCCGCGCGATGCCTCGAACCAGCAGGTGATCTGGGACGGCCTCGTCGACGGCCTGTTCACCGTCTTCAGCTCCGACCATGCGCCGTTCAAGTACGACGCGCCCGAGGGCAAGAAGCCCGGCGGCGCCGAGGTGGCGTTCCGCCACATCCCGAACGGCATCCCGGGGATCGAGACGCGCCTGCCGCTGCTCTATTCGCAAGGCGTGCTCGGCGGACGCATGACGCTGAACCGCTTCGTCGAGCTGACGTCCACCGGCCCGGCGAAGGCCTACGGCCTGCACCCGCGCAAGGGCACGATCGCGGTCGGCTCCGACGCGGACCTGGTGGTCTGGGACGAGCGCGTCGCCACCCTCACCAACGGCGCGCTGCACCATGCGGTGGACTACACCCCCTACGAGGGCATGGAGCTGAAGGCCTGGCCGGGCCTCACCCTCTCGCGCGGCGAAGTGGTGTGGGAT
>DASWUI010000137.1:0-5669 GCA_036401715.1 Ramlibacter sp.
ACAAGCGCCTGCTGACGCTGGACAGCGTCGACACCGAGCCGATGCTCACGCTGGAAAAGCAGCGCGTGGTGATCGACTGGTACGTGCGCTGGCGCATCACCGATCCGCTGGCCTACATCCGCAACGTGGGCCTCGACGAGGCCGCGGGCGCCAACCAGCTCAACCGCGTGGTGCGCAACGCGTTCCAGGAGGAGATCAACCGCCGCACCGTGCGCGAACTGCTGTCGTCGCGGCGCGAGCAGCTGATGCAGGACGTGCGGCGCGAGGTGCTGGAAGTGGTCAAGGGCGCCAAGCCCTGGGGCATCGACATCATCGACGTGCGGATCACGCGCGCCGATTACGTCGATGCGATCACCGAGTCCGTCTACCGCCGCATGGAAGCCGAGCGCAAGCGCGTGGCCAACGAACTGCGCTCCACCGGCGCGGCCGAGGGCGAGAAGATCCGCGCCGATGCCGACCGGCAGCGGGAAGTGACCGTCGCCAATGCCTATCGCGAGGCGCAGAAGGTCAAGGGCGAGGGCGACGCCCAGGCGGCCGCCGTCTACGCCGAGGCCTTCGGCCGCGATCCGCAGTTCGCGCAGTTCTACCGCAGCCTCGAGGCCTACAAGGCGAGCTTCAGCAAGAAGAGCGACGTGCTGGTGGTCGATCCGTCCGGCACCGAGTTCTTCCGCACCTTCCGCGGCGGCCTCTCGGGCGGCGGCGGTGGGGCTGCGGCCGGGGCCGCGCCCGCGGCGCGCCGGTAAGCGCCCTTGGACGCCGACGTCCTCTGGGCGGCCCTGGCCCTCGTGCTGGTGTTCGAGGGCCTGTTCCCCTTCCTGTCGCCCGGCGGCTGGCGCAACACCTTCATGCGCCTGACGCAGCTGAAGGACGGGCAGCTGCGCTTCTTCGGCCTGACGAGCATCCTGCTGGGGCTGGTGACGCTCTGGCTGGTGAGCTGAGCGCGTCGCGGTTCGGCGCTCCGCGCGCTCACCACGACGCCGACCGCAGGTCGGCCGTAAGGCGCCGCCCGGTACAATCGCCGTTTTAACAGCCCCCTGTTCCCCATGTCCGCCTGGGTCCTGCCGGATCACATCGCCGATGTGTTGCCTTCCGAGGCCCGGCACATCGAAGAACTGCGCCGCGAACTGCTGGACACCGCCCGTGGCTACGGCTACGAGCTGGTGATGCCTCCCATGCTGGAGCACCTGGAGTCGCTGCTCACGGGGACCGGCGAGGCGCTGGACTTGCAGACCTTCAAGCTGGTGGACCAGCTCTCCGGCCGCATGCTGGGCCTGCGCGCCGACACCACGCCCCAGGTCGCCCGCATCGACGCCCACCTGCTCAATCGCCAGGGCGTCACCCGCCTGTGCTACTGCGGCCCGGTGCTGCACACGCGCCCCGACCGCCCGCATGCGACCCGCGAGCCGCTGCAGTTCGGCGCCGAGATCTACGGCCACGCCGGACTGGAGGCGGACCTCGAGGCGCTGCTGCTGGCGCTGGACTGCCTGAAGGCCACCAAGGTGGAGCCGCTGACCGTCGACATGGCGGATGCGCGCATCGTGCGTTCGCTCCTGTCCGGCACCGGGGTCGGCAACGAGCGGCTGGCGCAGGTGCACGCCGCGCTCGCCACCAAGGACGCAACCGAGCTGTCGGCGCTGACCCGCGACTTCCCCAGGCCCGCGCGCGAGGCGCTGCTGGCCCTGATCGGCCTCTACGGCGACGCGAAGGTGCTCGCCGAAGCCGCCGAGGTGCTGCCCGGCACGCCCCCCATCCAGCAGGCGCTGGAGCACCTGCAATGGCTGGCCGGCCACGTGGAAGGCGCCCGCATCCGCTTCGACCTGGCCGACCTGCGCGGCTACGCCTACTACAGCGGCGTGCGCTTCGGCATCTACACGCCGGGTGCCAGCGACGCGCTGGTGCGCGGCGGCCGCTACGACGAGGTCGGCGCCGTGTTCGGCCGCAACCGCCCCGCCGTCGGCTTCAGCCTGGACGTGCGCGAGCTGGTGGGCGTGGCGGCGAAGCGCCAGCTCAAGGCCGCGATCCGCGCGCCGTGGCTGGACACCGGCACCGACGCCACCGAGCTGCGCACCGTGATCGCCGCGCTGCGCCGCGAGGGCGAGACGGTCGTGTGCGTGCTGCCCGGCCACGAGAGCGAAGTGGACGAGTTCCACTGCGACCGCGAGCTGGCGCGCGATGCCGCCGGCCGCTGGGCCGTGCGCGCCCTCTGATCCCCCGAATCACCTTTTTCCGCGAAGAGCAAGTCATGACGAAGACGAAGGGCCGCAATGTGGTCGTGGTCGGCACCCAGTGGGGCGACGAAGGCAAGGGCAAGCTGGTCGACTGGCTGACCGAGATGGCGCAGGGCGTCGTCCGCTTCCAGGGCGGCCACAACGCCGGCCACACGCTGGTGATCAACGGCGTGAAGACCGCGCTGCACCTGATCCCCAGCGGCATCATGCGCCCCGGCGTGAAGTGCTACATCGGCAACGGCGTGGTGCTGTCGGCGGCCAAGCTGCTGGAGGAGATCGAGGGGCTGGAGAAGGCCGGCGTCGAAGTGCGCTCGCGCCTGCGCATCAGCGAGGCCTGCCCGCTGATCCTGCCCTTCCACGCGGCGCTGGACCTCGCGCGCGAGACCCGGCGCGAGCAGGGCGGCACCGAGAAGATCGGCACCACCGGCCGCGGCATCGGCCCCGCCTACGAGGACAAGATCGCCCGCCGGGCGCTGCGCGTGCAGGACCTCAAGCATCCCGGCCGCTTCGCCGAGAAGCTCAAGGAGCTGCTGGACCTGCACAACTTCGTGCTCACGCAGTACCTGAAGGCGCAGCCGCTGGACTACCAGCAGGTGCTGGACGAGGCGTTGCGCCACGGCGAGATCCTGCGGCCCATGATGGCCGACGTCTCGCGCGAGCTGAACGAGGCGCACCTGCACGGCGACAACCTGCTGTTCGAAGGCGCGCAGGGCACGCTGCTGGACGTGGACCACGGCACCTATCCCTACGTCACCTCCAGCAACTGCGTGGCCGGCAACGCGGCCGCGGGCGCAGGCGTCGGCCCGGGCATGCTGCACTACATCCTGGGCATCACCAAGGCCTACTGCACGCGCGTGGGCGGCGGTCCCTTCCCGACGGAGCTCGATTGGCAGACGCCGGGCACGGTGGGCTACCACCTGTCCACGGTCGGCGCCGAGAAGGGCGTGACCACCGGCCGGTCGCGCCGCTGCGGCTGGTTCGACGCGGCGCTGCTCAAGCGCAGCGCGCAGGTCAACGGCCTCACGGGCCTGTGCATCACCAAGCTCGACGTGCTGGACGGCCTGAAGGAACTGCAGCTGTGCACGGGCTACGAGCTCGATGGCGAGCACACCGACATCCTGCCGCTGGGGGCCGACGAGATCTCGCGCTGCAAGCCCGTGTACGAGACCATGCCGGGCTGGACCGAATCGACGGTGGGGGTGACCGACTACGACCAGCTGCCGCTGAACGCGCGCCTGTACCTGCAGCGCATCCAGCAGGTGACCGGCGTGCCGGTCGATATCATCTCGACCAGCCCGGATCGCGACCACACGATCATGATGCGGCACCCCTACCTGGCCTGAACAGAGGAAAGCACGGAATGTTGACGGAAGACGGCAAGCACCTGTACGTCAGTTACGACGAGTACCACAACCTCTGCGAGAAGCTGGCGATCAAGATCCACCAGTCCGGCTGGGAGTTCGACACCATCCTGTGCCTCGCCCGCGGCGGCATGCGTCCCGGCGACATCCTCTCGCGCATCTTCGACAAGCCGCTGGCCATCATGTCGACCAGCTCCTACCGCGCCGAGGCGGGCACGGTGCAGGGCCACCTGGACATCGCGCACTACATCACCACGCCGCGCGGCGAGATCGCGGGGAAGGTGCTGCTGGTGGACGACCTGGCGGACTCGGGCCTGACGCTGCAGAAGGTGGTGGACATGCTGCGCAGCAAGTACACCAAGGTGACCGAGCTGCGCACGGCGGTGCTGTGGACCAAGGGCATCAGCAAGTTCTCGCCGGACTACTCGGTGGAGTTCCTGCCGACGAACCCCTGGATCCACCAGCCGTTCGAGAGCTACGACTCGATGCGTCCGGAGAAGCTGCTGGAGAAGTGGAAGGTTTGAGGAGCCGAACACTGCCGGACATGTCATCCCGGGCTTGACCCGGGATCCACCTCGCGCGCAGGCCGCATGCCCGCCGCGCGTGGATGGCGGGTCAAGCCCGCAACGACATGGCGAGGCGGGAGGCGGTTAGCATCCGCCCATGAGCAAGCCGGTCACCGACCTCATCCACCACCCCTACCAGCCGCCCGCGGGCTTCAGCGCGCCGCAGCCGGGCGTCTTCAAGGCCTCCACGGTCATCTTCCCCAACGTCGCCGCCATGCGCGCGCGCGACTGGAAGCACAAGAACGGCTACACCTACGGCCTGCACGGCACGCCGACGACCTTCCTGCTGGAGGAGCGCATCGCCGCGCTGGAGGGCGGCAGGCAGTGCATCCTGGTGCCCAGCGGGCTGGCCGCGATCGCGAATGTCGGCATGGCGCTGCTGAAGACGGGCGACGAGGTCCTGCTGCCGGACAACGTGTACGGCCCCAGCCGGGCGCTCAGCGAGGGCGAGTTCAAGGCCTGGGGCATCACCCACCAGCTCTACGACCCGCTCAAGCCGCAGGACCTGGAGGCGCGCATCGGCCCGAAGACGAAGCTCGTCTGGCTGGAAGCGCCCGGCTCCGTAACGATGGAGTTCCCGGACCTGCCCGCGCTGGTGCGCATCTGCCGCGCGAAGGGCGTGACCTGCGCGCTGGACAACACCTGGGGCGCCGGGCTGGCCTTCCAGGCCTTCGACCTCGTGCCCGGCGAAGGCCTCGCGGTCGACATCTCGGTCCACGCGCTCACCAAGTACCCGAGCGGCGGCGGCGACGTCCTCATGGGCAGCATCGTCACGCGCGACGAGAAGCTGCACCAGCAGCTCAAGCTGACGCACATGCGCGGGGGCTGGGGCGTGGGCGGCAACGACGCGGAGGCGGTGCTGCGTTCGCTGCCCAGCCTGGCGCTGCGCTACCGGGCCCACGACGAGGCCGCGCGCGCGCTGGCGCGCTGGTTCGCGGGCCGCGACGAGGTCGTGCAGGTGCTGCACCCGGCGCTGCCCGGATCGCCGGGGCACGCGCACTGGCAGGCGCTGTGCGGCGCGGACGGCCCGGCCGCCGGCCTGTTCTCGGTGGTGTTCGACGAGCGCTTCGCCACCCGGCAGGTCGATGCCTTCTGCGATGCCCTGCGCCTGTTCAAGCTGGGCTATTCCTGGGGCGGCCCGGTGAGCCTGGTGGTGCCTTACGACATTCCCGCCATGCGCAGCGCGCAGCTGGGGACCTGGAAGCACAAGGGCGTGCTGGTGCGCTTTTCCGTCGGCCTGGAGGACGCGGCGGACCTGCAGGCGGACCTCGCCCGCGCGCTGGAGGCGCTGCACCGCCCCGGGTGATCCCGGATGGGCCGCGCGCGGCCGCGCGGCTACCCTGCGGCAGGAGGACTCTTGCCGCATGGACCACCCGATCAGCGAATCCGGCGAAGCCGCGAAACCCGCGCCCGCGAAGCCGCAGGTGCGCGCCGTCGCCTTCGGCGCGCCGCTGCGCTGGCTGGTGCGCGGCGCCCGCGACCTGGCGGCGACGCCGGGCATCGCGGCCTTCTAC
>DASWUI010000138.1:0-3238 GCA_036401715.1 Ramlibacter sp.
CGCGCGCCACTGGCTCGGCTACATCAGCTACGCGATCGGCGACGCCCGTGCCGCGATCCGCCACGGCGAGGCGGCGCTGGCCGGGGCCCGGGCGGCCGGCGACGTGAAGCTGGCCGCGCACGCGGTGGCCGCCCTGGGCGAGGCGCACTGCGCGGCGGCCAACTACGAGCGCGCGCTGCCGCTGCTGGACCAGGCCATCGCGGTGAAGCGGCAGCACCGCAGCGCCGGCCGCACCGACGCCGGCCTGGCCTTTTCGCTGGTGTGCCGCGCCTGCGTGCTGGCCGAACGCGGCGAGTTCGGCCCGGCGCACCTGTGCTTCGACGAGGCGGCCGCCTGCGTCGGCGGCGTGGTGCACGAGGTGGGCGCCACGGTGCAGGGCTGGCGCAGCGCGGTCCTGCTCGGGCAGGGGCGCTGGGAGGAGGCGCGCGCCGCGGCCGCGGCCTCGCGGCAGGTGGCCGAGGCAACGCACAGCCTGGCGCAGCTGGCGATCGCGCGCGCCATCGACGCCTACGCCGAGTGGATGCTGCTGCGCCGGCCCGACAGCATGGAGGCCATCCTCGAAGTGATGGAGTGGCTCAGGCCGCGCGAGAGCCGCCTGTACCGGTCCTTCTATCACGGCTGGCTGGCCGACGGCCTCGTGGACCTGGGACGGCCCGCCGAGGGCCGCGCGCACGCGCTGCAGGCGATGCAGCGGGCGCGCCAGCGCGACCTGCTGGGACTGCCCATGGCCTGCAGGGCGCTGGCACGCGATGCGGCGGTGCGCTGCCCGCAGCACGCCGAGCGCTACCTGCGCTGGGCGATGCGCGCGGCGCAGCAGCGCGGCGCCGCGCACGAAGTGGCCGTCACCCAGCTGTGCGCGGCAGGCATCGCCTCGGGCCAGGGGCAGGGCGCCCGGGCGCTGGAGCTGCTGGACGAGGCGGCGGGCGCCTTCGCGCGCATGCACATGGACTGGCACCTCGCCCAGGCCGCGGCCTTGCGGCCGCGGCTGGCTGCGCTCAGTTGGGCGTGAGGATCAGCAGCACCGGCGAGCCGGTGGGCCGCAGCGTGCCCGCCTTGAACAGGCAGCCGACCATGGCCAGCAGCACGCCCATGGCCATGTGGTAGCCCGGGCAGCCGTGCACCGTGGGCACGGCCGCGCCGTCCCGGTCTCGGCCGAAGACGAGTTCGTCCGGCGCGCCGGGTTCGGTCAGCGCGGACGCGATCCCGAGCACCACGCGCTTGCTGGCGTCCGCCAGCACCGTGCCGTCGGCGGCGACCGGGCTGCGCCAGAGCATCTCGGGCACGGGGCGCGCGCGCATGGTGGCGAACAGCCGCGCGCGCAGCGCGGCGCGTGCCTGCTCGAAGCTGAGTGCCTGGCCCGGCGATTCGGCGAGCAGGGCCTGCTGGTGCTCCCACAGCGAGCCTTCTTCGCGGATCCAGGTCTCCATCACGCGCAGGAAGTTGCCCTGCACGGTCGGCGTGAAGCCGAGCATCATGCCGGCGATGTTGTCGGCCAGCCGCGCCTCGGAACTGGTGGTGGCGAGCGCGGCCTTCATGCCCGCCGCGAGCGGCGGCAGCACGGGGTCGGTGGCCAGCCAGGCCGCCACCGCGGCGCGCACCTTCTGGCCCTGTGCCTGGCCTTCGGTGACGACGGCGTCGCGCGGATGGGGCGTGAAGACGTAGCGCGAGGCGGTCGTCAGGTTGCCGGGACAGCGGGGCGTGCCGGCGTTGCGGGGCAGCCGCCCGCCGGGGACCATGTGCGTGCCGTCGGGCAATCCGAACCATGCCTTGCAGAGCCCGGCGAGCACGCCGTCGCTGAAGTTGACCAGGTCGATGGGCGTGCGCGTGATGTCGCCCGGTGCGGCCGGAAGGGCGGGGAAGCGCGCCAGCACCGCCGCCACCGCCTTCTGGGCGGCGTCGAAGGCGGCCTGCTCCGTCACGCCCTCGATCACCTGGTTGACCGGCAGCTCCGCGGCCCGGCTGGCGTCCTGCGGGTCCATGCCGAGGAGGTTGGGGCCCACGGAGGCCGCCTTGCGCGCGCCGTAGCCCTTGACGGAATAGCGCGTGCCGCCGTCCTTCATCGCGGCGAGCACCTCGTCGGCGCGCCCGAGCAGCTTGCCGTAGGCGCGGTCCTGCGGCGCGGAGCCGTCCTTCTCGCGCACCCACTGCCAGGCCAGCGCGCTCTTGTCGCGGTCCTCCAGCAGGCCGCGGACCTGCTCGCGGTCGCCCTCTTCGGGATCGAAGGGCGGCGACGCCGGCGCGGGAGCTGCGGCGCTTGCGCGGGGCACGGTGAACTGCGCGAGGCCCTGCAACGCGGCCAGCGAGGGAACGAAGGCGTACAGGCCCCATTCCAGTTGCACCAGCGGCTGGTCGGGGAACTCGACGCGTTCCACCTTGCCGCCCTCGAGATAGCGGAAGGTGTACTTCTCCCCCTCCAGCGGCACGCGCAGCAGCGGGTCGCCCTGGGCCGAGCCCACGCCGCTGCTGTTGCCGCCGGCGATCCAGCGCTGCATGGTTTCGAACTGCTCCGAGATGCTGGCGCAATAGGCCATGAACATCACGCCGCGCGGCTGGTCCATGGCGGTGCCCGGCGCCGGGCCGTAGGACATGCCCCGGCGCAGGATGCGCGGCGTGTAGCTGCGCCCGTCGCGCGGGTTGGACCGGCGGATGTGGGAGTGGAAGGGGCAGGCGTCGCTGGCCGCCTGGTCCTGGAAGCTGAAGTCGTTGGCGTGCTGCGCGCCGGCCGAGGACCCGTGCAGCGGCGTGCCGTCGATGCCGCGCCCCACCATCTTCTCCAGGATCCTGGTGCGCTGGGCAGCGGGCCTGGGGCCGCCCGGCTCCTGCCCGTCCAGCGCGCTGTCCAGCCGGTCCATCCACTGGCGCAGCTTGCGCACCACCAGGAAGCTGCCGTCGTGCAGCAAAGGCTCCGGCACGGCAGGCGCGTGGTCGCCGCGGGCGGTCGGGTAGCCCAGCAGCAGCTCGCCCGCGGCAACGCCGTCGCGGTGGTGCTTGCCGGAGTCGGGCTTCCCGGCGATCGGCGGCTTCGGTTGGCTCAGGCCGTCCGCGACGCCCATGTGGCCGACGCTGTGGACGCTGCCGTCCGGGAAGGTCCTGCGGTAGCTGCGGGTCGGCTCCGCTGCGAGCACCCGCAGCCCGGTGCCCGTCGCCTCCAGCGCCGCCACCAGCGGCGGGAACTCGGGATGCATCTCGTTTTGGTCGAGCTCGTCGACCCGCCGCAGCTGCACCAGCACGTGCACCG
>DASWUI010000139.1:0-7907 GCA_036401715.1 Ramlibacter sp.
GCGCAGCCGGCACGTCGCGGGCGCCGCGCGGGCGCACGGCGGGCGCGGCCGCCTCGCTGCTGTTGCGCGCGGCCGCACCCGAACGCCGGCACGTGCTGCACGGCATCGGCTGGCTGCTGCTGGCCGCCGGCCTGGAGGCACTGGGACCGCTGGCCGGCAAGTACTTCATCGACAACTACCTGCTGCCGCGCAACGCCGCCCTGCCGCAGATCGCGGCGCTGCTGCTGGGCGCGCTGGTGGCCGGCACGGTGGCCAGCTGGCTGCGCTACCTGCAGCTCGTGCGGCTGGCGGGCGTGGCCATGCGCTCGGTGCAGCGCATCCGCGAGGACGTGTACCGGCACGTGCTGCGGCTGCCCATGTCCTTCTTCGACCATGCGATCACCGGGCAGCTGGTCAGCCGCGTCACCAACGACACCGAAGCGGTGAAGACGCTGTACGTGCAGGTGCTGTTCGTCATCCTCGACAGCCTGATCATCCTGGCCGGTGCCATGGTGGCGATGCTGTGGCTGGACTGGCGCCTGATGCTGATCGTGGCGGCGCTGGTGCCGGCGGTGGCGCTGATCGTGTTCGGCTACCAGCGCCTGTCCGGGCCCGCCGTGGCGCGCACGCGCGAGCTGCGCAGCGAGCTGAACGCGCAGGTGGCCGAATCCATCGCCGGCATGCCGGTGCTGCAGGCGGCGAACGCGACGGCGCGCTTCCGCGAGCGCTTCCGCACCCTCAACGAAGGGCACTACCGCTCGCGCCGGCGCGAACTGCGGGCCAATGCCTGGCTGCTGCGGCCGGTGCTGGATTTCCTGAACGTGCTGCTGCTGGCGGTGGTGCTGTGGGTGTTCGGGCTGCGCGCCGGCGGCGGCGCCCTCAGCGCGCTGGAGGTCGGCATCCTGTACGCCTTCATCAGCTACATCTCGCGCGTGGTGGAGCCGCTGATCCAGATCACCATGCAGTTCTCCCAGCTGCAGCAGGCGCTGGTGGGCGCCTCGCGCGTGCAGGCGCTGCTGTCGGAGGCCGAGGCGCCGGTGGCCAGCGAGCGCGGCCGGGTGGAGCGCGGCGAGGTCGCCGTGGAGCGGCTGTCGTTCGCCTACCAGCCCGGCCGGCCGGTGCTGCACGACATCGACCTGCGCATCGCCGCCGGCAGCTTCCACGGCATCGTCGGGCACACCGGCAGCGGCAAGACCACGCTGATGTCGCTGCTGCTGCGCTTCTACCCGGCGCCGGCCGGCAGCATCCGCATCGACGGCGTGCCGCTGCAGGCCCTGGGCGAGGAGGCCTTCCGCGCCAGCGTGGGCCTGGTGCCGCAGGAGCCCTTCCTGCTGGCCGCCACCGCGCGCGAGAACATCGCGATGGGCCGCGCGCTGAGCGACGCGCAGGTGGAGGCGGCTGCGCGCGCCGCCCATGCGGACGGCTTCATCCGCGGGCTGGAGCGCGGCTACGACACGCCGCTGGGCGAAGGCGGCGCGCGGCTGTCGGTGGGGCAGAAGCAGCTGCTGGCGATCGCCCGCGCGCTCGCCGGCGAGCCGCGCATCCTGCTGCTCGACGAGGCCACCGCGCACATCGATTCGGAGACCGAGCAGGTGGTGCAGCAGGCGCTGGCGGAGCTGCGCGGGCGCGTGACCGTGGTGGCGATCGCCCACCGGCTGTCGACCGTGCGCGACGCCGACCGCATCGTGGTGCTGCACCATGGCCGCGTCGCCGAACTCGGCACGCACGCGGAGCTGATGGCGATCCCGGACGGCCTGTACCAGCGGCTGTACCAGCTGCAGCAGCTGGAAGAGGACGAGGACGCCGCGCCGCGTCCCTAGGGGAGCGCGGCGGCCTGGTCGGTGCAGAGGCGCCCCGCGTCGAGGATGCCGGCGCCGAAAGGCTGCGGCTCCCACGCCTCGGGCACGCGGCAGGTGGCGCGCGCCGCGGCCTTGAACGCTTCCACCCGCGCCGCCGTGCGCCCGTAGCGCTGCGCGACCTGCGTCCTCCAGCGCAGCAGCCACAGTGCCGCCGTGCCGCTGGTGATCGCGGTGGCGTAGGAGGTGCCGTCGCCGCCGCCCAGGAAGCCGCTGCCCAGCCCGCCGCGCACGGGCGCGGCCCGGAAGATGCCGCTGGCGGGCGCGCTGAAGGCCACCTCGGGCCCGAAGCTGCTGCCGCTCCAGGGCCGGTCCTGCGCGGTCACGCCGCCGACGGCGATGGCGGTGTCCAGGGCCGCCGGCACCACCACCGGGTCCACGTAGTTCCCGGCGGCGCAGGCGACGATCACGCCGTGGTCGCGCGCATTGCGCATGACGGCGCGCACCGCTGCGGAGGCCACGGGAGGGAACATGCCCAGGCTCACGTTGACCACGTCCACCCGCGCGACGTTGACCAGGTAGTCGAGCGCCTCGACGAATTCCTGCTGGCGCGTGTTGATCGCCACCGTGTCGGTGATGCGCACGACCACGTGCGGCACGCGGGGCGCGATGCCGTAGTACATGCCGCCGTCGGGTAGCCGCGCATGGCCCGAGATCGTGGCGCCGATGCGGGTGCCGTGCCCCTTGTTGAGGGCGCCGAAGGGCATGGGGTCGCGGCCGTCGCCGGGCTCCGCCGGCAGCAGCACGGCGTATTCCGCCGGCACGTCGGGGTACAGGAAGGTGCGGCAGTCGGCAGCGCGGATCCAGCTGCCGGCGTCGCCGGCGTCGTCGTGGCCGAACGCGACGTGGCGCGTGTAGCCGGTGTCGATCTGCCCCACCTTCAGGTCCTGCCAGTCGATCGCGTCGGGCCCGCCGAGCGCGTCCCACGCGGGCTGCGCGTTGACCGCCTGCAGGTGCCACAGCCTGGCGGCCGCGGGCACCGCCGCCTCGAGCGCCGGCGCGGCGGGCAGGTCCTCCTCGACCCGGTGGCGGTACAGCGTGTAGGCATCGTCCTCGGTGATCAGCTCCACGCGCGCGGCACCGGCCTGCGTGAGCACCTGGTCGACGGGCAGGCCGCTGCGCGCCTGCAGGTGCAGCAGCAGGTGCGGGCGCAACACCGCTTCGTGCACGCCGACCTGCACGAAGCCGACGTCCACCTGCGGGTGCGCGATCTCCACGAGCGCCTGCCGGAAGGCGGCGAAATCCGGCGCCGGGCCGGAGAGGATCACCTTGCCGTAGTTCTTCTTGCCCATTCTTCCTCCCTTGCGGGTCATCGTGCCCGATGCGCGTCGGCCCGCGCGTTGCAGGCCGTCGTGGCCCAGCTGTCCACCAGCTGCAGGTTCGCGTCGGTCAGCGGCGCGCCGAGCAGCAGCCCGAGCTGATGGTAGGCCTCCCACTGCTCCTCGTCGAAGAACTGGTCGCCGGTGGTCTGCTGCGGAAAAGGCGGATTGCGCGCCGCGTAGGCGGCGACGTCGAGCGGCATGCCCGGCACCAGGCGCGGCTTGACCACCAGCAGCGTGCCGGTGCGGCCGTCGGCGTAGCCTATGCATCCGAGCAGGAGCCAGGCCTCGCCCTGCTCCGCGGTGATCGTGCCGGGCAGGCCGATCGCCGCGTGCAGCTTCTTCTCGTCCTCGCCGGCGGTCGCCGCCAGCGGCGGCGGCAGCACGAAGCGGATGTCGGCGCCGTAGTCGATCTGCGCCTTGCGCACCAGGTTCTCGACGTCGCCGAAGCCGTACTTCGGGTCCGCGCCGCAGTCCGCCGCCACGATCAGGCGCGGCTGCCGCTTCAGCAGCGCATAGACGCCCGTGTTGTCGAAGTGCCCGCCATCGGAGAGGTACCACTGCGGACTGCGCAGGCCGGGGAAGCGGGCCATGCCTTCGGCGTGCAGCAGCTCGGGGCGCGACAGGGCACGCACCTTTCCGCGACCGTCCGGCAGCAGCGACGCATGCCAGTAGCCCAGGCGCAGGCCCGAGAGGAACAGCAGGGCCGCGAGGCCCGCCGAGGTCTGCGAGCCCATGCCGCTGCTGGCGGCGGCGCCGGAGATGGCGGCCCACATCGACAGCTTGCCGGGCACCGGCGCCGCATCGGCCGGCGGCAGGCGGCTGCCGGTCTCGGCGCCGAAGCTGCTGAGCGCGAGCGCGACGCCCTTGCGGTCGGCGTTGTAGTTCTGCGTGCGGTCGTCCACCGTCTGGTTGATGCAGCAGTTGACCAGGTGGACGGGGCCGCCGTGCGCGTGCGGCCGGTAGTCCGCCAGCGGCAGGTCGTCGCCCTCCACCGCCTCGGCCAGGCTGCGCGCCTGGCGCGTCGAGTCGCGGTCCGCCCGCGCGAGCGCGCCCTGCGCGAAGCGCGCCGGATTGCCGCAGGACACGTAGGCCCGCTCGATGCGCGCGCGGTAGAAGTTGTGCAGCGAGGACAGGTTCAGCACTTCCAGGTCGCGCAGCCTCGCCAGGATGTAGGCCAGCGGCAGGCCGACCAGCACCGCCCACTTGCCCCAGCGCAGCGCCGGCGACTCGGCGGAAGCGCCCAGCCGCTCCTGCAGCCAGTGCCAGGGCACGTGGCCGGCGAGGAACTGGAACAGCGTGGCCCAGGCGAGGGCCAGCAGCACCACCAGGGCGAGCCCCGCATAGTTCAGGAGCTTTTCCGTCTTCACCGGGCGCGACTTCGCCTTCTCCATCCACTTGCGGATGCGCGGCAGCGCCAGCCGCGCGGCCGCCACCAGCGGCACCGGCAGCGCGGTGACGAAGGCCTGCTTCAGCGGGCGGTCGCGGTCCGCGAGTTCGCCCGCGAGGAACCAGGAGGTCCAGTCCAGCAGGCCCGCCAGCAGCACCAGCAGCAGCGCCCAGAGGCACAGCGCCAGGCCCTTGGTGTGCGCGAGCCGGGCCGCGGAGACGTTGTCGTGGGCACGCAGGCGGCGCCACAGCGCGGCGCTGGCGGGCGTGAACAGCAGCAGGCACGCCAGCGCGGAGAAATATGCCGGCAGCAAGGCGGCCGGCGGCGCGGCGAGTTCGCGCAGGACCTGCTGGCCCCAGCTCCAGCCGACGTAGCCGCCGCCGAGGGCGACCAGCGCATCGGTCAGCAGCGTGCCCGCGGTGGGCGCGCTGCGCACGAACCAGTACGCGAAGATGTTGTGCAGCGCGAGCACGAGCGGCAGCGCGGCGGCCCACAGCCAGAACGAGCCCGCGTTCTCGTGGAAGCGCGCGAGCCACGCGTCCCAGCCGGCCGGCGCCACGGCCGGCAGCAGCAGGTAAGGCAGCAGGACCAGCCCGGTGAGCACCACCAGCAGCACGCCCACTTCGAAGTGCGTGGCCAGGATGCCGCGCAGGATCGAGGCCGAGGCCTGGCCCAGGTCGCGCAGGCCCGCCGGCGTCAGGTAGCGCCCGTTGCTGCGCAGCCACCAGAGCAGCAGCGTGTCCTTGCTGGCGATGCCGGCCTCGACGGCCGCGGCGGATTGGCGCCCGTCGTACAGGCGGCCGATCGCCGCGCCGATGTAGCCGCCGCCGGAGACGGTGGAGAGGTGGTCGAAATGGCGGAAGACCCGGTTGGCGGCCAGGGCGCGCACGAAACCGAAGCAGAAGGTGGCGCTGCGGATGCCGCCGCCCGAAAGGGCCAGCGCCCGGTGCGGCCGCTCCTGACCCGCAGTCTCGTGCAGGCCGGCGGCGTCGCGCCGCTCGCGGACCACGCGGGACACGTCCAGGGGAGGCGCCTGGGCAGGCGTGCCGGCATCGGCCGCGCGCCGCGCCGGCGGTACGGCGTCTTCTGCGATGGCTTCCCCCCTTCGTGGACCTTGGGGGCAGTGTTGGGGCAGCACGCCGGCGTGTGCATCCTCCGAAGGGAGGAGGGGGCGCTTGACGCCCGCCGCCGGCGGCCTGCAGGAATGCTGCTGCCTACGCCCTTTGCCGGCCCCTGCGGGGCATCAGCTGCTGGCCTTCTTCGCCCGCGCGTAGGCCTCCATGCCCCCGCGCGCCTTCCACTCGCCGTAGCCGCCGTGCAGGATGCGGACGTTCTCGAATCCCGCGATGCGCAGGGCCATGGCGACCTGCCCGGAGAAGGAACTGGTGTTGCAGTAGGCCAGGATGGTGCGGTCCTTCGGCAGCCTGGCGCGCTCGGCGAACACCTTGCGCCACTCGATGTTCACGGCACCGGGAATGTGGTCCCTGGCGAACTGGCCGGCGTCGCGCACGTCCAGCACGTACAGCTTGCCGTAATCCTCCGGCGGGATCTGTTCGGCCATGAGGGTGCCGCCGTTGTAGTCGATGAATTCGAAGTAGGTCTCGATCGCTTCGGACGTGGCCTTGTCCACCTGGGCGTGGACCAGCGAGGGGGTTGCGAGGGCCGCGCTGAGCGCCAGGGCGATGGTGAGGGATCGGGGGGTCATGTCGTCGATGGTGGGGTTGAGAAGGAATCAGGCCGGCGCCGTGGATTTCGCGGCGGCTCATGCCGCCGGATTGAGCCGAGGGTGGGTTTCCTCGCCCCAGGCCTGCAGCAGGGCGCCGGACAGCAGCATCGCCACGGCGACGAACCAGAAGGCCGCCTCCAGCTCGCCGCCGAGGGTGGCTGCCAGCCCGAGGCCCAGGCCGCCGATGCCGTAGCCGAGGTCGCGCCAGAAGCGGTAGATCCCGATCGCGGAGGCGCGCCAGAGCGGATGGGCGATGTCGGCGACCGCGGCACTGAGGTTCGGGTAGAGCATCGCCATGCCGAGGCCGGCCACGGCGGCGGACACGCTCCACCAGCCGGAGCCACTGCCCAGGGGGAACAAGGCCACGCCCGCGCCGCAGATCCACATGCCCCAGACGTTCAGGCGCTGGCGCCCCAGGCGGTCGGAGGCCTTGCCGGTGAAGAACTGCGCCGCGCCCCAGGTGAAGCCGTACACGCCCACGATCCAGCCGATGCCGGGCAGGTCCACGCCGCGCTGGTGCAGGTACACCGGCCAGAACGCCCAGACCAGCGCGTCCACGAATTTCTCGACCAGGCCCGCCTGGCTGAGCGCCGCCATGCGGCGGTCGCGCCAGGACATCAGCGCGAACATCTCCGCCGTGGTGGGCGCGGTGCCGATGCCGGCCGGATAGCGGGGGCGCAGGGCGCCGGCGGCGGGCGTCGCGACCGCGCGTGTCTCTGCCCTGGCCCACGGCAGCGTCTCGGCCACGGCCAGCCAGGCCAGCAGCGTCGCGGCACCGATCACCAGTCCGCCGAACCACAACAGGCCGGCGCGCGGTCCCAGCAAGGTGGCCGCGTAGCCCGTGATGACGGCGGCCAGGGCGACGCCCACGTACCCCGAGAACTCGTTGAGGCCGATGACCAGCCCGCGCTGGTCCGGCCGCGTGATGTCCAGCTTGGCGGTCTGCGTCATCGACCAGGTCAGGCCCTGGTTCACGCCGAGGAGCACGGTCGCCGCCACGATCCAGTTCCACGAGGGCGCAAGGTAGATGAGGGGCGGAATGGGCAGCGCCACCAGCCAGCCCGCCAGCAGCACGTACCGGCGGCCCAGCTTCTCCGCGAGGCGGCCGGCCACGAAGTTCATCGCGCCCTTCACGAAGCCGAAGGCCACCACGAAGGCGACCAGCAGCAGGAAGGAGCCGCGCTGCACGCCGAATTCCGACTCGGCCAGCGCGGGCACGACGTTGCGCATCATGCCGATGGTCATGCCCACCAGCAGCACCTGCAGCAGCTGGTGCAGGACCTGGGCGAGGTTGGCGCGGATGCCGAAGTGCACGAAGACGCTCAGGCCGCCACGGCGGCGGGAGCGCCGCCGCCCAGGTTGGCGGCGACGATGGCCGTCATGCCGGCGGGAGGCGGCGGGATGTCCGCGGTCAGCGCGCGGACGAATTCGTCCCTGTCCAGCGACAGCATGGGGTTGAAGCGCTTCTCGAAGGCGAGGGTGGAAGCCGGCTTGCCCGACAGGCCCGCGCCGCAGGCGCTGCCTGCCTGGTGCCCGGGATAGACCTCCAGTTCCGCCGGCAGCACGAGCAGCTTGGCGCGCAGCGTTTCATGCAGCCGGCCGGCCATCTCCTGCTCGCGTCCCGCGAGGTCGGGCCG
>DASWUI010000140.1:0-2250 GCA_036401715.1 Ramlibacter sp.
AAGGCGAACAGCAGCGTGAGCCCCATGCCCATGCCGAAGGCCAGCGGCCACACGCCGGGCGCCGGCAACGAGGTCTCGACCAGCCCGCCGAGCAGCGCGATGAACACGAAGTGCACCGCGAAGCCGATCGCCACGCCCAGCACGCTCGCCGCGACGCCGATCACGGCGAAATCGAAGGTGTAGCGCCAGGCGATGGTGCGCTGGCTCTGACCCAGCACGCGCAGCAACGCGCAGTCGTCGAGGTGGCGGCTGGCGAAGCCGCGCGCGGCCAGTGCCACCGCCACCGCGCTGAGCAGCGCGGCGAGCAGCGCCACGAGGTTGAGGAATTTCTCGGCGCGGTCCAGCGTCTGGCGCATCTCCGGACGGCCGCCGTCGAGCGACTCGATGCGCACGCCGCGCACCTCGGGGCGCCTGGCCTCGGCTTGCGCCCATTCGGTGAAGCGCGCGACCTCGCGGTCGCCGCCGGCCACGGCCAGCCGCCAGCCGATGCGGCTGGCCGGCTGCACGAGCCTGGTCACCGGCAGGTCGCCCACGTGGATCATCACGCGCGGCACGAAGTTGAGGAAGCCGGTGCCGCGGTCCGGCTCCAGCGTGATCACGCGCGCGATGCGCAGCTGCGCATCGCCCAGCAACAGCGGGTCGCCCATCTTCAGGCCCAGCGAATCCAGCACGGCCGCCTCCACCCAGGCCTCGCCGCGGCGCGGCACCTCGCGGGTCTTCTCGCCCTTGCTCTCGGGGTCCGGGGCGACGTGCAGGTTGCCGCGCAGGGGGTAGCCTTCCTGCACCGCCTTCAGCGCGATCAGGCGGCTGGCGCCGCCCTGCGCCTCGGGGGCGCGTGCCATCGACGGGAAGACCAGCGTGCCCACGCTCTGCAGGCCGAGCGCCTTGGCCTGTTCGGCGAAGGAAGGCGGCGCGGGCGCGTCGCTCACCACCACGGCGTCGCCGCCCAGCAGCTGGCGCGCATCGCGCGCGAGGCCGCCCTTGAGGCGGTCGGCGAAGAAGCCGACGGCGGTCAGCGCCGCGACGGCCAGCGTCACGGCCACGATCAGCAGGCGCAGCTCGCCCGCGCGCAGGTCGCGCGCGAGCGTGCGCCAGCCCAGGGACCAGGCGGAAATCGTCATCCGCCGACCTTACCCGAAAAGCTTCCGGGGCACGTCCGGCGGGGGCTCTGCGCCGCGGGCGAGCCTCACGGGCCCGGGGTGCGCTCCAGCCGCCTGGCGATGTCCTGGAGCACCGGGCGGATCTTCTCGCCCACGCTGATCTGCGGGTTGGAGAAGCCATCGGGCTTGCGCGCCTCCACCTCGCGCTGGCGGATCACCGGCACGGCCGCGGCAAAGGCCTGCTCGAAGGACCAGGTGCTGCGCAGCTGCTCGTCGAACAGCGCGCGGCCGAAGAAGGTCAGCTCCGAGCGCCGGCCGCAGCCGTAGGAGGTGTGGTCGGCGTCGGCCGCCGTCATCACCAGGCTGGTGTCGCTGGCCAGCGGCCCGACCCAGCCGCCGGAGTAGCATGCCGAGATGGCGATCACGCGGTGGCGCACGCCGGCCTGGTCGAGCATGGAGCGCAGCTCGCCCGGGCTGACGGTGTCGACCTGCAGCGGCCAGTGCGCGGCGGCCAGCTTGAAGTTGCTGCCGCCGTGCGAGGTGAGGTAGACGACCAGCAGGTCGCGCTCGCGGTCCATGCGCCTGGCGATCGCCTCGATCGCGCGCTTGAGGTTGAGCGGGGTGGCCCAGGGCAGGCGGTCGGAGGTGGTGGGGTGGTTCACCAGCTGCAGCACGCGACCCTGCGCGTCGAAGCGGTCCTCCAGCACCTCGGCCACCATCGTGCTCTCGCGCAGGAACACGTCCTCGTTCGCATAGGGCGCGAACACCACGCCGTACACGTCGCGCACGCCGGGACGCTGCGGCGCCAGCGCGTGCACCGATTCGTCCCACAGCGCCTGCTGGCGCTCGAAGGACTCCTGGCTGAGGGACAGCCGCGGGCGGTCGGACTCGTCCGCGGCCGGGTACCAGTAACGGTCCGCGTCCTGCATGGCGAGGACGGCCTCGATCGCCAGCAGCCCCGCCAGCAGCACGCCCAGGCGGCCCGCGCTGAGGCCGAAACGCCGGCCGAGCGCGAGCGCGATGGCGACCATGCCGCCCGTGTAGCCCAGGTAGGTGGCCCACTGGAAGGCCACGGAGTCGGCGAGCAGCGCCGGCATCGCCTCGCGCGCCTGCAGGATCCCGATTCCCTGCGCCAGCACCATCAGCGGCA
>DASWUI010000141.1:0-5226 GCA_036401715.1 Ramlibacter sp.
GCGCCGGCGCGCGGACGCATGGAACGCGCACGGCATCGCCGGCCTGCTGGCCGCCGCGCTGGTCCTGATGGTGCTGATGATCCCGCGCGTGCTGGACCTGGCGCTGGTCGATGCCCGCGTGGACGCCGCGAAGTGGCTCGCCCTGCTCGCCTGCGGCGCTGCCTTGCAGCTGTCGTGGCGGCGCGCGGGCCTGCTGGTGCAGGGCTTCTTCCTCGGCAACCTGCTGCCGATGACGGCCGCGGCCGGCCAGCTGTTCCAGGATGCACCCGTGCGCCTGTGCAATGCCTACCTCCTGGACGACCAGGTTCGGCTGGGTCAGGGACTGGTGGTCCTGTCCGTGCTGGGCGCGGCGGCCTTCATCGCAAGCGTGCCGCGGCTTCGTCGCACACTCGCTGCATGATCACGGCGGCCGGCTCGATGGCATGGACCAGTCCTGCCGCCTCGCCGAACCACACGCCGGTCTGCTCCGGGTCTCCCGCCTCCGCGGCCTGGCGGTAGCGCGGGCCTTCCTCGGCCACTGCGGCCTGCAGTTCCTCCTCGCGGCCATGCCAGCGTTGCGTGAACGCGTTGCGGCGGATGCGCGCCGTGAAGCCCGGCGGCCAGGGAAGCTGGCGCACGATGTCCGGGATGCGCGTGCGCAACGTGCCGTCGCCATCGGTGCGCAGGATGGCCTGGCGGTGGCCTTCCTTCACCAGCGCTTCGCTCGCTGCCCAGAAACGCGTTCCCATCAGCACGCCGTCGGCACCGAGCACCAGGGACGCGGCGAGCCCGCGGCCGTCGGCGATGCCGCCGGCGGCCAGCAGCAGCGTGCCGGGTGCCTTGGCGCGCAGGTAGTCCGCGACCTCGGGCACGGCGCCACGACGATGCCCGCGCCGGCTTCCAGCGCCTGCGCCACGTGGGCCATCTCCTGGCACTGGCAGACCAGCACGGCCCCGGCGCGCCGGATCTCCTCGGCGAAGGGCCGCGGATCGCCGAAGGACAGCATGACCGCGGCCGGCCGGTGCCGCAGCACCTGCGACAGCAGCGAGGGCGTGCGCTGCAGGGACCAGGTGATGAAGCCCACGCCCACGCGCTCGCCTTCGGCGGCGGCGAACTGCTGTTCCAGCCACTCGGCGTCGCCGTAGCCGCCGCCGATCAGGCCGAGGCCGCCGGCGCGGGTGACCGCAGCAGCCAAGGCCCCGCCGGCGGCGAAGGCCATCGGTGCGCTGACGACCGGGCAGCGCAGGTCCAGGGCACGGGTGAGCCGGGTGGCGACCCCGCTCACGCGTCGCCCTCCTGCTGCAGCTTCAGCTGGCCGTCGAAGCGCACCTTCAGCTGCAGCGCGGGGACTTCCAGCGTCATCGCGACCGGCAGCTCCTTCGTTGCGGCGAGGCCGCCCTGTTCCGAGGCGCGGGCCAGGGCCTGCTCGATCTCGCGCTGCGAGTTCACGCCGACCGTCTTGAGGAACTTGCGGATGCTGGTGACCAGGGCTTCTTCATCCATGCGGATCTCCGGTGGGGGCTTGCTGCCATTTTCACCCCGGAACAATGACCGTGCGCCTGCGGGCCATTCCGGCGCCCGCACCGTGGAGCTCATCGCGTGCGCGTAGCGCTGCCCCTGTCAATAGCCGTAGAACTCCTCGCTGCGGATGTCGTCGCCGTCGACTCCCGTGCGCTCCAGCGTGCCGCGCATGCCCGCGACCATGGCCGCGGGCCCGGCGACGTAGTACACGGGATCCGGCAGCTCCGCGACGATGCGCTTCAGGAGCGCCTCGTCGATTGCGCCCGTCTCGCCCATCCACGGCCGCCGGGACTCGCTCATCCGCGTCATGGTGGCCACCAGCCTGAAGTGCGGGTTGTCGCCTTCCAGCCGCTGCAACTCGGTCATGAAGGCGCTGTCCTCGGGCCGGCGGTTGGCGTACAGCAGCACCAGGCGCTGCCGCCGCGCGTCGTGCGCCGCCTGCCGCAGCATGCTCACGAAAGGCGTGATCCCGATGCCGCCGGCGATGAACACGGCCGCCCGGTCCGGCTTGTTGTGCAGCGTCAGCGAGCCGAACGGGCCTTCGATCGCTACGGGGGCGCCGACCGGCAGCCGCGCCAGCGCCTGCTTGAATGCGCTGTCGCGCATGCGGGTGGCGACCGCCAGTTCGTCCTCGTACGGCGCGCTGACGATGGAAAACGCATGGCGCGCCGCCTCGGGCGCGCACAGGGCGCGGTCGGCCAGGACCAGGTCGATGGCCTGGCCGGGCTTGAAGCGCAAGCCTGCGGGCTTGTCGAAGTGAAAGGCCGTGGTGCCGTGGGCGATTTCCTCGCGGCGCTTCAGGTGGACTGTGATCGAGCTCATGGGGCTGCTCCTGGCCGCGGCGCGCGGCATGCGGGGTCTGGGTCCTGTCCTGCATTGACGTCACGAAGCGCCGGAACGTTTCCGCGCGTTGCTGCCGACGCCGGCTGACAGCGGCGCGGCGGCGGGAATGCTGCAATGGCCGGGAAAGCCCGCACCACCGTCATGGCGAGCAGCCACCCCCGCATCTTCACCATCGGTCATTCCACCTTGCCCGCGGACGCCTTCGTCGCCACGCTGGCAGCGCACGGGATCGAGGTCCTCGCCGACGTGCGCCGCTTTCCGGGCTCGCGGCGGCATCCGCAGTTCGGCGCGGAGGCCCTGGCGTCCACCCTGCGTGCCGCGGGCATGGACTATGTCTGGCTCGCAAGGCTCGGCGGCAGGCGGCGGGAGACCGCGGCGGCCCAGCACCTCGGCTGGAACAACCGCTCCTTCCGGTCCTACGCGGCGTACACCTGGAGCGAGGACTTCGCCGACGGCCTGTTCGAGCTCCTGTGCATCGCCGGCGCGGCGTCCACCGCCATCATGTGTTCCGAGCTGCCCTGGTGGCGGTGCCACCGCGCGCTGATCGCGGACGTGCTGCGCTTCGTGGGCATGGACGTCCTGCACATCATGGGACCGGGCGCGCCCAAGCCCCATCCCTACACCGCACCGGCGCGCATCGTCGCGGGAGAACTGGTGTACCCGCGCGATGCCGCGGCGGACGACTGCTGCCGCTAGTCCGCCCGCGCTCGATCAGATGTGCAGCGCGTGCCCCAGGCTGCGCAGCGCCGCCTCGTGCACCGCCTCGCCCAGCGTCGGATGGGCGTGGATGATGCCGGCCACGTCCTCCAGGCGCGCGCCCATCTCGATCGAATGGCAGAACACGGCCGCCAGTTCCGAGACGCCGCGGCCCACCGCCTGCCAGCCGAGGACCTGGTGCGTGTCCTTGCGCGCCACCACCCGCACGAAGCCTTCGGTCGCATGCATGCTCATCGCGCGGCCGTTGGCCGAGAACGGGAAGCTCGCCACCTGGCAGTCCTGCCCCTGGGCCGCAGCCTCGGCGGGACTCAGTCCCACCGCCACCACCTCGGGATCGGTGAAGCACACCGCCGGAATGGCCGCGGGCGCGAAGCGGCGCCGGTGCCCCGCGACGATCTCGGCCACCATCTCGCCTTGCGCCATGGCGCGGTGCGCCAGCATCGGCTCCCCGGTGAGGTCGCCGATCGCCCAGACGTTGCGCATGGAGGTGCGGCACTGCTCGTCCACCTTCACGGCGCGGCCGCGCATGTCCAGGCGCAGCGACTCCAGCTGGAAGCCCTGGGTGCGCGGCCTGCGGCCGGCGGCGACCAGCACGCGGTCGGCCGGCAGCACGTATTCGTCGGCCTTGCTGCTGCGCACGCGCAGGCCGTCGCCATGCTCGGTGAGGCCCTGCGCCGAGCAGGACAGGTGCAGCGTGATGCCCAGCCGCCGCAGGCTGGCGAGCACCGGCCGCGTCAGCTCCTCGTCGTAGGCGGGCAGCACCCGGCCTTCCGCTTCGACCACCGCGACGTCGGCACCCAGCTTGCGCCAGGCGATGCCCAGCTCCAGGCCGATGTAACCCGCGCCCACGACCACCAGGTGCTTCGGAATCGCCGGCAGCGCGAGCGCGTCCGTGGAGCTGATCACCGGGCCGCCGAAGGGCAGGTGCGGCAGTTGCACCGGCTCGGAACCGGTCGCGAGCAGCAGGTGCTCGCACCGGATGCGCACCGGCTCGCCTTCGCCGCTGGACACGTCGACCGTCTTGCCGTCGACGATGGTCGCCCAGCCCTCGAGCACCTGCACGCCCGCTTTCTTCAGCAGCGCGCCGACGCCGCCGGTGAGGCGCTGCACGACGCCGTCCTTCCAGCGGTGGGTCTGCGCCAGGTCGATGCGCGGAGCCTGGGCATGGATGCCCAGCGGCGACTCGCCCGCGAAGCCGGTCGCGCGCTCCAATTCGTCGGCGGCATGGATCAGCGCCTTGGACGGGATGCAGCCGATGTTGAGGCAGGTGCCGCCCAGCCGGTCCGCCTCCACCAGCACCGTCGGGACGCCCAGCTGCCCCGCGCGGATGGCGGCGACGTAGCCGCCCGGACCGCCGCCGATCACCAGCAGCGTCGTGTGTCTGGTGTTCATCGCCTACTCCACGAACAGCATGGCCGGGTGCTCCAGCAGCGCCCGCACCGCCTGGATGAAGCGCGCCGCGTCCATGCCGTCGACCACGCGATGGTCGAAGGACGAGGAGAGGTTCATCAGCTGCCTCGGCACCACCGCGCCGCCCTGGAACATCGGCCGCTCGACGATGCGGTTGACGCCGACGATGGCGACCTCCGGATGGTTGATCACCGGCGTCGTCACCAGCCCGCCGAGCGGGCCCAGGCTGGTGATGGTGATGGTGGACCCGCCCAGTTCCTCGCGGGCCGCCTTGCCGCTGCGCGCGGCCTCCGCCAGCCGCGCGACCTCGCGCGCGAAGCCCCACAGGTCCTGCGCCTCGGCATGCCGCAGCACCGGCACCATCAGGCCGCTGTCGGTCTGCGTCGCGATGCCCAGGTGCACCGGCCGGTAGCGCGTGACCACGCCGGCGTCGTCGTCGAAGCGCGCATTCATCTGCGGGAACTCCTCGATGGCGAGCACCACGGCGCGCGCGATCAGGGGCAGCAGCGTCAGCTTGCCGCGGCTGGCCGCGTACTTCGCGTTGAGCTGCGCCCGCAGCGCCTCCAGCTCCGTGACGTCGACCTCCTCGACGTAGCTGAAGTGGGGGATGCGGCGCTTGGCTTCCTGCATCTTCTGGGCGATGCGGCGGCGCAGGCCGATCACCGGCACCGCCTCCTCGCCGTGCCGCTCGCGCAGCCGCGGCGCCGCCCCGGCGACCGGCTGGCCCCGCGCGGCGAGGTAGACGTCCAGGTCCTC
>DASWUI010000142.1:0-10904 GCA_036401715.1 Ramlibacter sp.
CCCTGGCAGGTGGTGGTGCTGGCGGTCTCGCTGCTGGCCGCCGCGGGCGGCGTCGCCACGGCGTGGCTGGTGCCCTCCCCGCCCGCGGGCCGCGGCGTGCCGGTGCGGCCGCGCGCGCTGGCCGCGATCGGGTCGGAGCCCAGGCTGCGTGCTTCCGTGTTCGGCTATTTCGGGCACATGTGGGAGCTCTACACGCTGTACGCGCTGCTGCCGCTGATCATCGCGACCCGCTTTGCCGCCGGCGAGGTGAGCATGCTGGCGTTCTGGGCGATCGCGGCGGGCGCGCTGGGCTGCGCCGGTGGCGGGCTGGTGGCGCGCCGCGTGGGCAGCGCGCGCGTGGCGCAGTGGCAGCTCGCGGCCAGCGGCTTGTGCTGCCTGGCCGCGCCCTGGCTGCTGGCGGCGCCGCCCGCCGTGTTCGTGGCGTGGCTGCTGGCGTGGGGCGTCACCGTCGCCGGGGACTCGCCGCAGTTCTCGGCGCTTACCGCGCGCAACGCGCCGCCGGCCGTGGTGGGCAGCGTGCTGACCTTCACCAACTGCATCGGCTTCGCCATCTCGGTGGTGAGCATCGAGCTGTTCGTGCGCTTGGCGCAGGTGGTGCCGCTGGCGGGCGTGCTGCCGTGGCTGGCGATCGGGCCCATGCTGGGGCTGGCGGCGCTGCGGCCGCTGACGCGCCCTTCGGTGGTCGTGGACGCCGGGTCGAGGCCGGCATGACCAGGGCGAGGGGCAGGCCCGCGCCGCGTTGCAGCCGGGTCACAGGCCGCGCGAGCGTCAATCTTCTGCAAGCGGGTGCCCGTTGAAGCGGCACCGCGACGGACGCGAGCGCCGGCGCGGCCTTGCGGGGAGTTCCACATGCTTGTCCACAGCGTTCTCCACGGAAGATGTGGGGAGCGGGCGCAGCGCGTTGTGCTAGGCGAGCGCGACGCGTGGGCCGCCTTCGTAGCTAAAGGTAACGCTGCAGCGCCCCGCGCGTGCGCGTGAAGCGCATCTCGAGTTCCTCCACCATGCCCGGCAGCGGCGAGGTCTCGCCGCGCTGCACCGCGTGCTCGAGGCGGTAGCAGACCTCGGCCACCGCCTTGGCGCCCAGGCTGGCGCTGGTGCCCGCCAGCTTGTGGGCGCGGCGGCCGATCTCGGCGATGTCGCCGGCCTGCAGGTGCTGCTTGATCGCGCTGAGCGCGGCCGGCGTTTCGTTGAGGTAGTCGCCCAGCAAGCCGCGCAGGATCGAAGGCGCGTCGGGATCGTCCAGCGCCGCGAGTTCCTTCAGGATGGCCTCGTCCAGCAGGGTCTCGGAGCCGTCGCCCTGCGCCCGCTGCCGCTGCTGCGGCGACCAGCGTTCGATCAGCGCCTGCACCGACACCGGCAGGATGGGCTTGGCGATGTAGTCGTCCATGCCCGCATCGAGGCAGCGCTGGCGGTCCTGCGGCAGCGCGTTGGCCGTCATTGCCACGATGCGCGGGCGCCTGTTCTGCGGGAACATCGCGAGGATCTGCCGCGTGGCTTCCAGGCCGTCCATCACGGGCATCTGCAGGTCCATGAAGACGAGGTCGTAGCGCTGGTGGCGCACCTTCTCCACGGCCTGCGCGCCGTCCTCGGCGACGTCGCAGGTGTAGCCGAACTTGCGCAGCATGTTCACCGCCAGCTTGCGGTTGATCTCGCTGTCCTCCACCACCAGGATGTTCATCGGCAGGCGCTGCGCCAGGGTGTGGTCGATCATCTGCGCCGGCGAGGGCGAGGGCGCCGCCCGGCGGTGGTGGATCACCTCGTCGAGCACGGTGAACAGGCGCGAATGCTTCACCGGCTTGGACAGCGTGGCGGCGAACAGCCGCATCGCCCCCTGGTCGCGGCTGCGCCCCGGCGAGGAGGACAGCAGCACCAGCGGCGGGGCCGCGTCGCCGCGCTGCGCGGTGATCGCGCGCGCGAGCTGCAGGCCGTCCATGTTGGGCATGTGCAGGTCCAGCACCGCCACGTCGAACGGGCCTTCCGCCTCCAGCAGCGCCAGTGCGTGCGTGCCCCGGCTGGCGCACGCCACCTCCATGCCCCAGCGGGTGCACTGCGTCTTGAGGATCTGCAGGTTGGTGGGGTTGTCGTCCACCAGCAGCACCTTGCGCCCGGCCAGCTCGGGCGCGCGGCTGGAGCGGTACTGCGCCGTGGGCACGTTCTGCGCGATGCCCGCCTCGATGGTGAAGGAGAACACCGAGCCCTTGCGCTCCTCGCTCTCCACGCGGATGTCGCCGCCCATCAGCCGCACCAGCCGGGCGCTGATCGCCAGCCCGAGCCCGGTGCCGCCGTACTTGCGCGTGGTGGAGGCGTCGCCCTGGGAGAAGGCCTTGAACAGGTGCTCCAGGTGCTGCGGCGGGATGCCGATGCCGGTGTCGCGCACGGCGAAGCGCAGCTGCACGCGCTCCGCGTCGCGGCGCAGCACGCTGGCGGTGAGGCAGACTTCGCCGGCGTCGGTGAACTTCACCGCGTTGGACAGCAGGTTCACCAGCACCTGGCGCAGCCGCGTGCTGTCGCCCACCAGCCAGTGCGGCACGTTGTCCATCAGCTCGTACATGAGGTCGATGCCCTTGTCGGCGGCGCGCGCCGCGACCATGTCGAAGGCCTCCTCGATGCACACGCCCACCTCGAAGGGCCGCTGCTCCAGCTCCAGCATCCCGGACTCGGTCTTGGAGAAGTCCAGGATGTCGTTGATGGTGGACAGCAGCGCGTCGCCGCTGGTGTGGATGGTCTGGACGTAGGAGCGCTGCTCGGGGTCGAGGCTGGTGTCCTCCAGCAGCGCCGTCATGCCGATCACCGCGTTCATCGGCGTGCGGATCTCGTGGCTCATGTTGGCCAGGAAGGTCGCCTTGGCCTCGGCGGCCTGCAGCGCCTGCTCGCGCGCGGCCACCAGTTCGGCCTCGACGCGCCTGCGCTCGACGATCTCCTCCTGCAACGCCTCGTTGGTCCGCGTGAGCACGGCCGTGCGCTCCTGCACCCGCTGCTCCAGCAGCGCGCGCTCCGCCTGCAGCGCGCGCTCCGCGCGCTTGCGCTCGGTCACGTCGCGGAAGATGCCCAGGTAGCGATCGCCGCCGAGGTCCACCGCGTTGATGTCGACCACGAAGCGCTCGCCGCCGCGCTTGCACAGCACCACTTCGCCGGTGGCGCGGCCCTCGCTGGCGGCGCGGTGGAAGTGCGCCAGGCCGGCGGCGCGCTCCGGCCCGTCGGGCGGCAGCAGGTCGGAGATGGACATCTGCAGCAGCTCGTGCTCGGTGTAGCCCAGCATCTCCGCGGCCGCGGGGTTGGCCTCGAGGTAGCGGCCCTGCCCGTCCACCACCATCACGCCCTCGAGCGACTGCTCGATGTACGAGCGCAGCTTGCGCTCGCTGGCGCGCAGGGCCTGTTCGCTGGCCATGCGCTCGGTCACGTCGCGCAGCACGCCGCAGAAATACAGCCTGCCGTTGACCGGCATCTCGCTGACGCCCAGGTCCAGCGGCACCCGCGTGCCGTCCTTGCGCAGCCCCGTCACCAGCCGGCCGATGCCGATGATCCTGGGCTTGCCGCCGTCCAGGTAGTTGCGCAGGTACTGGTCGTGCTGCTCGTGGTCCGGCGGCGGCATCAGCATGTTGATGTTGCGCCCGATCACCTCGCCCGCGCGCCAGCCGAAGATGCGCTCGGCGGCCGGATTGAAGCTCTGCACGATGCCGCGCTCGTCGATCGTGATGATGGCGTCCAGCGCGTGGTCGAACACGGCGCGCATGCGCGCCTCGCTTTCCGCGTGCTGCCGCAGCGCGCTGCGCAGCGCGCCGGTGCGCTCGTCCACCAGCGAGAGCGCGCGCACGCGCAGTCCCGCCACCACGCCCAGCAGGCCCGCCATGAGGCCGCTGATCACGAAGCCGAGCGACAGGATCAGCCAGGACTGGTCGGAGCCGACGCTGGCGTCGAACCGCGGCAGGGTCACGAATTCCAGGTCCCAGCGGCGCTGGCCGAAGTCCAGCTGGGCGCCGCGGCGCAGCCGCGCGCCCTCGTCGGTGGCGCCGGACTGCAGTTCGGCGCTGGTGTAGACCGGCACCTGGCCGTCGCGCACCCGCACGCCGATCACTCCTACGTCCGAACCCAGCGCCGACTGCACCAGCTGCACCGGGTCGAAGGCCTCGATGAGGTAGCCGGTGAGCGCCGCCAGCCGGGCATGCGCCGTCGGCGGGACCGCGCCCCCGGAATAGACCGGGACGATCAGCGCCCAGACCTGCCCGCCCTGCCCCTTGGGCGATGCCAGCGTGAGCGGCCCGCCCATGACCATGGCGCCGGTCTGCACCGCGCGCATCATGGCTTCGCGCGCCACCGGGTCTTCCTGCAGGTCCACGCCCAGCGGCCGGCGGTCCTGCGTGCCGAAGGCGCGGAAATACGCCAGCGGGTAGTACTCGGGCCGCTGCTCGTTGGCCCGCACGCCATAGGTGCCCAGGCCGTCGGCGCGCGCCAGCCGTTCATGGACCTCGCGCTCCGCCGCCGGCACGCGCTGCGCGAACGCCAGCCACAGGCGGCCCGGCGAGCGGGTGCCGTTCTCCATGACGTTGAAGTAGTCGCGCCACTGGGCCCGGCTGATGCCGCCGCCGACGCTGAACAGCGCCGCCACCGAGCGCAGCAGCACCTCGTCGGCTTCCATGGCATGGCGCATGTCGCCCAGGATGCGGATGGTGCGGTACTCGAAGCGCTTGGCTTCCGTCTGCCGGGCGAGGCTGCGGGTGACGTCCCACGACAGCAGGGTGACCAGCACGCCCACCAGCAGGACCAGCAGCACCATGCCCAGCGGCCGCAGGATGCGGCCGGGCGGGGTTTTTTCCTCCGCGGGCGCCCCGTCCGAAGCGGGCAGCGCCGGGGGCGCGTCGTGGGGGACGGAAGACATGGTGGCGTGAAACAGCCGCGTAGCGTAGCACTTCGGGATGGCGCCGCCGCCCGTGGCCGTCAGCCTCGCCGGCCCCAACGAAAAGGCCCCGCTGCGGACAGCGGGGCCTTCGATTTTTGGCGGAGTGGACGGGACTCGAACCCGCGACCCCCGGCGTGACAGGCCGGTATTCTAACCAACTGAACTACCACTCCACGTGGCCGCAGCGTCCGCTCTTGCGAGCCGAGGGCTGCCGCCTCGTTGCCTGGCCGACTTGCGTCAACTTGGCGACCCTACGGGGATTCGAACCCCGGTACTCACCGTGAAAGGGTGATGTCCTAGGCCTCTAGACGATAGGGTCAAAACCTGGACTTCCCGACAACCGCTTTGGTGGAGGTAAGCGGGATCGAACCGCTGACCTCTTGCATGCCATGCAAGCGCTCTCCCAGCTGAGCTATACCCCCTTGCAGGTGTCGAGCCTCGCATTATATGTCGATTTTCAGGCCGACCGCAGACGGTCCAAAACTTTCTCGCGGAGTGACAGACTCAAGACAGCATCCAGCGACGGCGTCTGCGCCGTTCCCATGACCAGGACCCGCACCGGCATGGCCAGCTGCGGCATCTTCAGGCCGGTCGCGCGCAGGGTTTCCTTGACCGCCCCGGCGATCTCCTCACGGGTCCACGGGCAGGCCTCCAGCATCCTGGCCAGCATCGAGATGGCCGGCCGGACGCCGTCCGTGATGTGCCTGGCGGCCTCCTCGGGGTCGGGCGTCACGTCGCCGTAGAAGCGCTGGGCCCAGTCCGCCAGCACCACCGTGGTGTCGCAGCGGTCCTTGAACAGGCCGCAGATCGCCGGCAGGCGCTGGTCGCTCGCCACGCCGCGCTTCTTCAGGTGTTCGTCCACCAGCATGGCCAGCGCCTCGTCCGCGGTGGCCTTCATGTGCTGCGCGTTCACCCAGCGCAGCTTCGCGTCGTCGAACTGCGCGGCGCTCTTGCCCAGGTGGTCCAGGTCGAACCAGGCGAGGAACTGCTCGCGGCTGAAGATTTCGTCGTCGCCGTGCGACCAGCCCAGGCGCGCCAGGTAGTTCACCACGCCGTCGGCCAGGTAGCCCTCGTCGCGGTATTGCGTCACGGGCTTGGCGCCGTTGCGCTTGCTCATCTTCTCGCCCTGCTCGTTCAGCACGGTGGGCAGGTGCGCGTACACCGGCGGCTCCTTGCCCAGGGCGCGGAAGATGTTGATCTGGCGCGGCGTGTTGTTCACGTGGTCGTCGCCGCGGATCACGTGCGTGATCTCCATGTCGATGTCGTCCACCACCACGCAGAAGTTGTACGTGGGCGTGCCGTCGGGGCGCGCGATGACCAGGTCGTCGAGTTCGTCGTTGCTGATCTCGATGCGGCCCTTGACCTTGTCTTCCCACACCACCGAGCCGCCGACGGGGTTCCTGAAGCGCAGCACCGGCTGCACGCCCTCGGGCACCGCCGGCAGCGCCTTGCCCGGCTCGGGCCGCCAGGTGCCGTCGTAGCGCGGCTTTTCCTTGTTGGCCATCTGGCGCTCGCGCAGCGCATCGAGTTCGGCCACGCTCATGTAGCAGGGATAGACCAGGCCCTGCTGCCGCATCTGCGCGATCACCTCGCGGTAGCGGTCCATGCGCTGCATCTGGTAATAGGGGCCCTCGTCGGGGTCCAGCCCCAGCCAGCGCATGCCTTCCAGGATCACGTCCACCGCGGCCTGCGTGGAGCGCTCCAGGTCGGTGTCCTCGATGCGCAGGATGAAGGTGCCGCCCTGCGAGCGCGCGAACGCCCAGGGGTACAGCGCGGAGCGGATGTTGCCGAGATGGATGAAGCCCGTCGGCGACGGGGCGAAGCGGGTACGGACTTTCACAGCTTGTCGAGACCGCGGGAGAGGTCCGCCTTGATGTCGTCTACATGTTCCAGGCCGACGGCCACGCGGACCAGGCCCTGGCCGATGCCGGCAGCCTGGCGCTGCTCCTCGGACAGGCGCCCGTGCGAGGTGGAGGCCGAGTGGCTGATGATGGTCTTGGTGTCGCCCAGGTTGGTGGCGATGCTCATCACCTCCGCGCTGTCGATCACCTTGAAGGCGTTGCGGCGCAGCGACTCGGGGTCGCTGCCCTTCACGTCGAAGGACAGCACCGCGCCGCCCAGTCCGGACTGCTGGCGCATCGCCAGCGCATGCTGCGGGTGCGATTCCAGGCCGGGGTAGTACACGCGGGTGACCTTCGGATGCGCCTCGAGGAACTTCGCGACCGCCAGCGCGTTGGCGCACTGCGCCTGCATGCGGATGTTGAGCGTCTCCAGGCCCTTGAGCACCACCCAGGCGTTGAAGGGCGACAGCGTCATGCCGGCGGTGCGCACGATGGGCGCGAACACGTCGACGACCAGCTTCGCGGGACCGCAGATCGCGCCCGCCATCACCCGGCCCTGCCCGTCGAGGTACTTGGTGCCGGAGTGGATCACCAGGTCCGCGCCCAGTTCGGTGGGCCGCTGCAGGGCGGGCGAGCAGAAGCAGTTGTCCACCGTCAGCACCGCCCCGGCACCATGGGCGATGTCGGCCAGCGCGCGGATGTCGCACACGTCGGTCAGCGGATTGGTGGGCGTTTCGGCGAACAGCAGCTTCGTGTTGGGCCGCAGCGCCGCCTTCCACTCCTTCAGGTCGGTCTGCGACACGAAGGTGGACTCGACGCCGAACTTGCCGAACTCCTTGGCGAACAGGTTCAGGGTGGAGCCGAACACCGAGCGCGAGCAGACCAGGTGGTCGCCGGCCTTCAGCAGGCCCATGCCCAGCAGCAGGATGGCGGCCATGCCCGTGGCCGTGCCGATCGCCGCCTCGGTGCCCTCCAGCGCCGCGAGCCGCTGCTCGAAGCTGGTGACGGTGGGGTTGGAGGTGCGGCCGTAGGTGTAGCCCTCCTGCGGGTGGGCGAAGCGGTGCGCCATCGTTTCCGCGTCGGGCTGCACGAAGCCGCTGGTGAGGTACAGCGCCTCGGAGTTCTCGCCCCACTGGCTGGCGGGCAGCGCCACGCGCACCGCGAGCGTTTCGCGGTGCAGGCCTGCGGGCAGTTTCTTCTTCTCGGTCAAGGGATCAGGCTTCCTGGGGGTTCGGGATCGCGAGGCGCGTGGTGTTCTCTTCCAGCGGGTCTTCCTGGCCGATGCGCGCCTCGTTGATGCGGGTGATGTCTTCCGGGTTGATGTCGCCGGTGACGTACACGCCGTCGAAGCAGGACGCATCGAAGCCGTCGAGCTGCGGATTGAGCTTGCCGATCGCGTTGCGCATGCCTTCCACGTCCTGGTAGATCAGTGCGTCGGCCCCGATGATCGCGCGAACCTCCTCGACCGTGCGGCCGTGCGCCACCAGCTCCGAGGAGGTGGGCATGTCGATGCCGTACACGTTGGGGAAGCGCACCGGCGGCGCGGCGCTGGCCATGTACACCTTGCGGGCGCCGGCGTCGCGCGCCATCTGCACGATCTCGCGGCTGGTGGTGCCGCGCACGATGGAGTCGTCCACCAGCAGCACGTTGCGGCCCTTGAACTCGCTGGTGATCACGTTGAGCTTCTGGCGCACGCTCTTCTTGCGCACCGCCTGCCCCGGCATGATGAAGGTGCGGCCCACGTAGCGGTTCTTCACGAAGCCTTCGCGGTACGGCAGGCCCAGCAGCTGCGCCAGCTGCATCGCGCTGGGGCGGCTGGACTCGGGGATGGGGATCACCACGTCGATCTCGTTGGGCGGCACCGTGGAGATGACGCGCTTGGCGAGCGTCTCGCCCAGGTTCAGCCGCGCCTGGTACACCGAGATGCCATCGAGCTCGGAGTCCGGGCGCGCCAGGTACACGAACTCGAAGATGCAGGGCGACAGCTGCGGCGACTCCGCGCACTGGCGGGTGTGCACGTTGCCCTTGAGGTCGATGAAGACGGCTTCGCCCGGTGCGATGTTGCGCTCCAGGCGGTGGCCCGTGCCTTCCAGCGTCACCGACTCGCTGGCCACCATGATGGTGCCGTCCTCGCCGCGGCCGATGCACAGCGGGCGGATGCCGAAGGGATCGCGGAAGGCCAGCAAGCCGTGGCCGGCGATCAGCGCCACCACCGCGTAGGAGCCCTTGATGCGGCGGTGCACGTTGCCCACCGCGGAGAACACGTCCTGCGGCGTCAGCGGCAGCCCGCGCGTGGTGCGCTCCAGCTCGTGGGCGAGCACGTTCACCAGCACCTCGGTGTCGCTCTCGGTGTTGATGTGGCGGTGGTCCGCGGAGAACAGTTCGGCCTTGAGCTTCTGCGCGTTGGTCAGGTTGCCGTTGTGCGCCAGCGTGATGCCGAAGGGCGCGTTGACGTAGAAGGGCTGCGCCTCTTCCTCGCTGTAGGCGTTGCCGGCCGTGGGGTAGCGCACCTGGCCCAGGCCCGCGTTGCCCGGCAGCGCGCGCATGTTGCGCGTGCGGAAGACGTCCCGCACCATGCCCTTGGCCTTGTGCATGAAGATCTTGTTGCCCTGCAGCGTGACGATGCCCGCGGCATCCTGGCCGCGGTGCTGCAGCAGCAGCAAGGCGTCATAGATCAGCTGGTTGACCGGGCCCTGGCTGACGACACCGACGATTCCACACATAGAGGTTTTCCTTCAATCCACTCGGAAAGGCCGCGCGCGGCCCTTGCGGGTAGCCTGCTCAGGCGGGGAAGTACGCCCCGAAACTGTCCGGCACCACGGGCTTCAACCCCCGCAAGGCCGCCGTCGCCACGCCGCCGGTCACCGATTCGGTCCACCAGATGCCGTCCTGCAGCTTCGCCAGGTGCACCAGCACCGCCACCGCCAGCACGGCGACCACCCCGCGCACCATGCCGAACACGCCGCCCAGCACCCGGTCCACGGGGCGCAGGCCGACGGCCTCCACCAGCTTCTTCGTGAGCCAGGCCAGCAGGCCCCCGGCGAACAATGCCACGATGAACACCAGCACGAAACCCGCAGCGTACTGGATGGACTCGCCCGCCCGGCTCAGCGGCAGCATCGCCGCCGCCCGCGGCGCCAGCCACTGCGCCAGCACGAAGGCCGCGAGCCAGTTCAGCACCGACAGGACCTCGTACACCAGGCCCCGCCACAAGCCCAGCAGCACCGAAGCTGCCAGCACGGCCACCACCACCCAGTCGAGAACGGCCACTACAGAGTGAGGACGGCGGCCGGCAAATCCAGCCCCTTGATTTTCTGGGCGGCCTTGTCGGCCTCGGCGCGCGAGGCGAACGGGCCCGCCCGGACGCGGATGCGGGTGCCGTTCTTCGTTTCGGCCACGTTGGTGTAGTTCTTCAGGCCCGCGCGCTCCAGCTTCTGCTGCGCCTGCCTGGCCTTGTCCTTTTCGGCGAAGGCGCCGACCTGCACGACGTAGCGTCCGCCCGTGCCGGCGTCCACCGACTTGCCTTCGAGCAGCGCCTTGGCCTTGGAGACCTCGGCCACCCTGGCTTCCGGTTTCGCTTCGGCCCTGGCTTCCGGCTTCTTTTCCGGCACCGGCTCGGCCTTCGCGGCCTTTTCCACCGCCGCGGGCGGCGCTTCCGCCTGCGGCGGCGGGGCGGAGGCCGCTTCCGGCTTGCTTTCCGTCACCACCGGCGTGGCCGGCGCGGGCACGGGCACCGGCGCCTGGCTCACCTTCCCGGCGGCCTGCGGCGCCTGCGGCGGCGCCAGCGGCTTGACCTTGTTGCGGTCGGGAATCTCGATGGGGATGTCGACCGCGACCGGGCGCGGCTGGGTGTCGAACAGCAGGGGGAAGCCGATGACGCCCGCCAGCACCAGCACCACGGCGCCGATGAGGCGGTGGCGCGCGCGGCGGCGCATCACTTCGATGCTTTCGGCGGGAGAGGCCGCGGCCACCGGCTCGTCGACCTTTTTCTTGCGCAACTTGAACAAGGCCATGGGTGAGGGTCAGCCGAGGTGCTTCGCGGCCAGGCGGGGGACACCCTGCTTCAGCACGCCGCCCACGGTGTAGAACGATCCGAACACGAGGATTCTATCAGCGGGCTCTGCAGTGGCCGCGGCGGCGCGCCGGGACGTGCCCGCGAGCACCCA
>DASWUI010000143.1:0-3388 GCA_036401715.1 Ramlibacter sp.
TGCCGCCACCCTGCTCGATGGCGCCCGCCGCGCCATGCGCGCGAGCTACCAGCGCGAACTCGACGTGGTGGAGACGCACCTGTCCTTCCTCGGCTCGGTCGCCTCGGTGTCTCCCTACGTCGGCCTGTTCGGCACGGTCTGGGGGATCATGCATGCCTTCACCGGCCTGGGCGCGCTGCAGCAGGTGACGCTGGCGACGGTCGCGCCCGGCATCGCCGAGGCGCTGGTGGCCACGGCCCTGGGCCTGTTCGCCGCCATCCCCGCGGTGGTGGCGTACAACCGCTTCGCGCGCGACATCGACCGCGTGGCGATCAACCTGGAGACCTTCATCGAGGAGTTCTCCAACATCCTGCAGCGCAACCTCGGCGGCCTCGGCGCCACCGCCTCGGGCCACTGAGATGCCGCAGGTCGCACATCGCGGGCGGGGCCGGCGCACGATGAACGAGATCAACATGGTCCCGTTCATCGACGTCATGCTGGTGCTGCTGATCATCTTCATGGTCACGGCGCCGCTGATCACCCCCAGCCTCATCGAGCTGCCCAGCGTCGGCAAGGCGCCGAGGCAGCCGGACAAGGTGGTGCAGGTGATCGTCAACAAGGACGAGCGCCTGGAGGTGAAGGACGGCGACCGCACCACGCCGCTGAACCTCAAGGAGATCGCCCCGGCCGTGCTGCAGGCGCAGTCGGGCCAGCCGCCCGGAAGCATCGCCGTGGTGATCAGCGCCGACCGCAACGTGAAGTACGAGAGCGTGGTGAAGGTGATGGACACGCTGCAGCGCGCCGGCGTGCAGCGGGTCGGCCTGTCCGTGCAGCTCTCGCCCTGAAGCCATGGACACCGCCGCCGACGACGATCGCCTCGCCTTCGCGCCGCCCCAGCAGCCCGGCCTGCTGCGCAGCTTCGCGCTCGCGGTGCTCGCGCACGGCCTGCTGGTGGCCGGGCTGATGCAGGGGCTGCAGTGGAAGCGCGATGCGCAGGACGCCGCGGTCGAAGCCGAACTCTGGTCCGCGCTGCCGCGCGAAGCGGCGCCGCGCGAAGTGCCGCCGCCGCCACCGCCGCCGGAGCCCGTGGTGAAGGCGCCGCCGCCCGCGCCGGTGGTGAAAGCGCCGCCGCAGCCCGATCCGCAGGTGCAACGCGACGCCCAGATCGCGCTGGAGCGCGAAAAGGAAAAGCGCGAACGCGAGCTGGAGAAGCGCGAACTCGAAAAGCGCAGGCTGGTGGAGCAGCGCGCCAGGCTGGAGGCGCAGAAGAAGAAGCAGCGCGAGGAGGAACTCGCGAAGAAGAAGCTGGAGCAGCAGAAGCTCGTCGCCGAGGCGAAGCGCAAGGAAGAAGAGAAGAAGCGCAGGCAGCAGGAGCAGGAGGCCCGCGAGGCCAAGCGCGTCGCGCAGCTGCGCGAGGAGAACCTGCGCCGCATCCAGGGGATGGCCGGCACGGGCGCGCCCTCTTCCACCGGCAGTGCCGCGCAGTCCTCGGGGCCCTCGGCCGGCTGGGGCGCCAAGGTGCAGGCGCGCGTGCGCCCCAACATCGTGTTCACCGACGCGGTCAGCGGCAACCCGAAGGCCGAAGTCGAAGTGCGGACCGCTCCCGACGGCACGATCGTGAGCAAGAAGCTGGTGCGCTCCAGCGGGGTGAAGGCCTGGGACGAAGCGGTGCTGCGCGCGCTGGACAAGACCGAGACCCTGCCGCGGGACGTCGATGGCCGCGTGCCCTCCCCGGTGATCATCGACTTCCGCCCGCGCGGCTGACGCGCCAGCGGCATCCCGCCGGAGGCGGTGAATCCAGGCGTTGGAAGGCAACGGCCGCATCGCGGCCGGTGTTCATGGCAGCCGTGGGTTCCCGCCATCGCGGGCATGACGAAGGGCGGCGCCTCCCTCCCGGTGCCGAGAGCTAGCTCTCGTACACGATCTGCGCCTGGCCCCCGTGGGCCTGCGCCATCCAGCTGGCCAGCGCGGCGTCGCTCGGGAAGAACTTGGCCTGCTCGCCCAGCTGCAGTTCGGCTTCCGCGCTCTCGCGCTGCACCACCAGCCGCACGCCCAGGCCGCGCACCAGTTCGCCCTGGTCGGACAGCTCGCGCTTCGGCGGGAAGTCACGCAGCAGGCGCTGGATGTCCGGCACCGTGCCGTTCACGGCGACCTTGAGGTACTTGCCGAAGCGGCAGCGGGCGGTGGCCAGGTCCCAGATCTGCTGCACGTTCAGCCGGAAGCCGCCGGAGAAGCGGTCCGGCTGCAGCTTGGCCATCACCACCACCAGCTCGTCGTCCTTGAACCAGGCGCGGTGCGGATTGAACACCGACTCGTCGGCGGCCGCGTCGATGGCATCGGTCTTGTCGTCCAGCTTGAACAGCGCCAGCTTGCCGCGCTGCCCGTTGATGATGCGCATGTCGGTGACGATGCCGGCCAGCAGCAGCGGCTCGCGCGTGTCCACCAGCTCGTCGATGCGGCGCTTGCAGAAACGGCGCACCTCGCGCTCCACCTCGTCGAACAGGTGGCCGGACAGGTAGAAGCCGATCGCGGTCTTCTCCTGCGACAGGCGCTCCTTCACTCCCCAGGGCGTGGCCTCCACCAGGTCGGGCTCCTGGTGGCTGGCGCCGTGCGTGTCGCCCATGTCGAACAGGCCGCCCTGGTTGGCATTGGCCTCCGCCGCATTGGCGAAGTCGAAGGCGCGGTCGATCGAGGCCACCAGCGCGGCGCGGTTCATCTGCAGCGCGTCGAAGGCGCCGGCCTTGATCAGCGCTTCCACCGTGCGCTTGTTGAGGCGGCCGCGGTCCACCCGGCAGCAGAAGTCGTACAGGCTCTTGAACGGCCCGCCCTCCTCCCGCGCCGCGACGATCGCCTCGATCGCCGACTGGCCCGTGCCCTTGATCGCCCCCAGGCCGTAGCGGATCACCTTGTCCGAGATCGGCTCGAAGCGGTAGGTCCCGCGGTTGACGTCCGGCGGCTCGAAGGTGAGGCCGAAGCGGTTGACGGCGTCCTCGAACAACACCTTGAGCTTGTCGGTGTTGTCCATTTCGATGGTCATGTTGGCGCAGAAGAACTCCGCCGTGTAATGGACCTTCAGCCACGCCGTGTGGTACGCCAGCAGCGAGTAGGCGGCCGCGTGCGACTTGTTGAAACCGTAGCCCGCGAACTTCTCCATCAGGTCGAAGACCTCGTCGGCCTTCTCGCTGCTGATGCCGTTCTTCGCCGCGCCTTCCCGGAAGATCTCCCGGTGCTTGGCCATCTCCTCGGGCTTCTTCTTGCCCATCGCGCGACGCAGCAGGTCGGCACCGCCGAGCGAATAGCCGCCCAGCACCTGCGCGGCCTGCATCACCTGTTCCTGGTAGACGAAGATGCCGTAGGTCTCGCCGAGCAGCCCTTCGAGCAGCGGGTGCGGGTACTCGATCGGCTCCTG
>DASWUI010000144.1:0-3243 GCA_036401715.1 Ramlibacter sp.
GGCGAACGTCTTCCGCGGCGAGCAGGCACGCGCCGGCATCCTGCCGCAGGCGGGCCTGTCGGCCGGCGTCACGCGCAGCGAGCTGGACTCCCGCGTCGCGGCGCCCGGCACCAGTTCCGACCGCGGCTTCACCACGCAGCAGGCGACGCTGAGCGCCTCGCAGCCGCTGTACCGGCCGGCGAACCTCGCCACCTACCGGCAGGGGCAGCGCCAGATCGAGCTGGCCGAATACCAGCTGACGGCGGCGGGCCAGGACCTGATGATCCGCGTGGCGCAGGCCTACTTCGACGTGCTGGCCGCGCAGGACACGCTGGCCTTCGTGCGGGCGCAGAAGGCCGCCACGGCCGAACAGTTGGCCTCGGCCAAGCGCAACTTCGAGGTCGGCACCTCCACCATCACCGACACGCGGGAAGCGCAGGCGCGCTACGACCTGGTGCTGGCGCAGGAGATCGCGGCGGAGAACGACCTGCGCGTCAAGCGGCTGGCGCTCGACACCCTGGTCGGCAAGACCGACACGCAGCCCAATCCGCTGGGCACGCCCCTGAACGTGCCCGCGCCGCAGCCGGCCGACCCGGAGGCGTGGGTCGCCGCCGCCGAGAACAACAGCCCCGCCATCCTGCAGGCGAAGAAGGCGGTGGAAGTCGCCGAGCTGGAAACCGAAAAGGCCAAGGCGGGCCACAAGCCGACGCTGGACCTCACCACCAGCTACGGCATCACGCGCAACCCGAGCGGCAGTGCGACCACGCCGCTGGACTCGCGCACCAACAACGGCAACGTGGGCGTCGCCTTCAACCTGCCCCTGTTCGCCGGCTTCGCGACGCAGAACCGCATCCGCGAGACGCTCTCCCTCGAAGAGAAGGCGCGTTCGGACCTGGAGGCCACGCGCCGCCAGGTCGCGCAGGCCGTGCGCACCGCCTTCTTCGGCGTGCAGTCCGGCCAGGGCCAGGTGCGCGCGCTGGAAGCGGCCGAGGCTTCCAGCCAGAGCGCGCTGGACGCCAACCGCCTGGGCTACCAGGTGGGGGTGCGCATCAACATCGACGTGCTGAACGCGCAAAGCCAGCTGTTCCAGACCAAGCGGGACCTGGCGGCGGCGCGCTACAACGTGCTGCTCGGGCACCTGCGGCTGCGCCAGGCGAACGGGACGCTGCAGCCGGAAGACCTGGCGCGCCTGAATACGCTGCTGGCGCCCTGATCGTCGTTGCTGGCGCCCTGATCGTTCTCCCCGCGCGCGCCGCGGCAGGCGGTGCGCGCCACGCCCTCCCTGCCGTCGCATGTCATTGCGGGCTCGACCCGCAATCCATCGTGGCGCGGCGACACGCCGCCATCGATCCCGGGGTCAAGCCCGCGATGACCTGACTGGCCCGCGGCGCGCCAAACCGCCCCGTGTTACCATCGCGCCCCAGGTGCCGGGGGGCGCCTGCCCGCAAAAGAGGCCCTCACCCCCGAGGAAGCTCGTCTCTCCACAGTGACAGCAAGCCCAATCGTCTGACCGAAGCGGGAAAGGTCGACAACGATCTGGAGCCTTGTCATGTCCTCTTTCCCTCCCCTGTCCGTGGTCACCGGCGCCGGTTGCGGCATCGGCCTCGCGCTCACGCGCGCGTTGCTGGACCGCTCCCACGAGGTCGTCGCGATCGACCTCGACACCTCCGCCATCGACCCGCGCGCGCAGCGCCACGCGCTCGACGTGCGCGACGCGGCGGCCATGGAAGCCCTTGCCGCGTCCATGCGCGGGCGCCCGGTGCGGCACGTGTTCGCCAATGCCGGCATCGGTTCGCGCGGCGACGTGCTCAATGCCACCGAGGCCACCTGGCAGTGGGCCTTCGACGTCAACGTGACGGCCGCCCTGCGCACCCTGCGCCTGTGGTGGCCGCACCTGCGCGAAGGCCGCGGCCGGGCGGTCGCGACCGTTTCCTGCGCCGCCCTGCAAACCTATCCCGGCGCCGGCCCCTACCGCGCCAGCAAGGCGGCGCTGCTCGCCGCGCTGGAAGGACTGCATTACCAGAGCGCCGGCAGCGGCGTGACCGTGCACGCGCTGTGCCCGGGCCTGGTGCGCACGCAGGTGACGGAGGTGCAGCGCTATCCGGAAGCCGCGCTGCTCGCGCCCGAAGGGCACAACCCGTTCGCGGACTACATCCGCAGCGTGCTGCCGCACGCGGAAACCGCGGAACACTTCGCGCAGCGCGTGCTGGACGAGCTCGAGGCCGGCGCGCCGTTCTACTGGTTCACGCACCCGGAGACGCGCGACTGGATGCTGGCGCGGCACCGCGCGATCGAAGCGGGGGGCACGCCCTTCAGCGACTTCGGGAGCCCCCCGTGAACGCCTGCATCGCCGAGCTGAAGACACGCGCGCGCATCGCCCTGAAAACGCTGCGCGCGGGCGACACGGCGCTCGTGCAGCGCGCATCCGCGGCCAGCGGGACCCGGGCCTACGTTCCGGGCGAGTGGCAACTGCGCCATGCGCTGGCGCTGGTCGCGCAGGCGGCCGGCTTCCGGCACTGGGACCATGCGCGCATCGTGCTGGGCGGCGAGGCGCGCGCGGGCGAGGACATGGGCCGCTTCTGGCATGCGCCCGCCTGCGACGCGCTGCTGAACCAGTGGTTCGCGCGCTACCCGGAGGCAGCGGAATGCCTGCGCGCCACGCCGGGCAGCACGCTGCTCACCTTCGGGCGGCAGTTCGTGGTGGTCGGCGCGCCCTACCTGCGCGAGATCGGTGTCGTCGAGCGCTTGCCGGACGCCGCGAACGAGCAATTCGACGCCGTGGCGCAGTACGGCGCGCCGCGCTGGCTGCAGTGGTGCGAGGCCCGCCTGCGGGCCCCGGCCCCGGCCTGGGCGTCCTAGCTGTGATGTCTCAGTAGGTTGTTCATCCGTCCCTGATTTGGGAAGCTGTGGTTACCAAGCCCAGCAACCCTCCTCAGGAGAGGACGGATGAACAGATCAAAGCATGCAGCATTGACCCCGATAGGTCGAGCCCTATTGATCAGCAGGGTTCGCCAGCAGGGATGGACCGTAGCTGCGGCCGCGCAAGCCGCGGGGGTGAGCCGACGCACGGTGTACAAATGGCTCGCGCGCTTCGATGCAGAAGGGCCTGCCGGCCTGCAGGACCGCAGTTCACGCCCGCATCGGAGTCCGGCAGCATGCTCCCCCTGTGAGATCGCGGCCTTCGAGGAGCACCGTCGCCGGCGGCTGCCCCTGTGGCGGGTTGCCGAGGCGTGCGGCCGCAGCCTCGCCACCGTCGCGCGCCAC
>DASWUI010000145.1:0-2903 GCA_036401715.1 Ramlibacter sp.
AAGGCCACCGAGGCGGGCGCCGACATCTCCTCCATCCGCAAGGGCATGGTGGGCGGCGAAGCCTTCCCGCCCAGCCTGCGCGACTGGTTCCTGGAGCGCGGCATGGAGGTCTACCAGAGCTACGCGACCGCCGACCTGGGCCTGATCGCCTACGAGACCAGCGCGCGCCAGGGCATGGTGGTGGACGAGGGCGTGATCGTCGAGATCGTGCGCCCCGGCACCGGCGACGTCGTGGCCGCCGGTGAAGTGGGCGAGGTGGTGGTCACCACGCTCAACCCGGCCTATCCCCTCATCCGCTTCGGCACCGGCGACCTGTCCGCGGTGCTGCCGGGCGAGGACCCGACAGGCCGCACCAACATGCGCATCAAGGGCTGGCTCGGCCGCGCCGACCAGACCACCAAGATCCGCGGCATGTTCGTGCATCCGGGCCAGGTGGCGGACATCGCCCGCCGCTTCCCGGAAGTCCTCAAGGCGCGGCTGGTGGTCACGGGCGAGATGGCCAACGACGTGATGACGCTCAAGGTCGAGGCCAGCGCGCCGCCGCAGGGGCTCGACGCGCGCATCGGCGAGGCGGTGCGCGACGTCACCAAGCTGCGCGCCGACGTCCAGGTGGTGCAGCCGGGCAGCCTGCCCAACGACGGCAAGGTGATCGAGGACGCGCGCAGCTACAAGTAGCCGCCGCTTTCCTCGTTCCCGCGGAGGCGGCAAGCCAGGGCACGGCTTGCCGATGCGGGACAATACGCCCTGGCCCCGCGCCGGGCATCATCGCGGCCGCGGCATTATCATCCGCGCCGTTTCCCCTTTGGAGTTCCCATGAAGAAGCTGTTCCAAGCGCTCGTTCCGCTGTCCTTCGCCGTCGCCGCCTCGGCCGGCGCCCAGACTTTCCCGGGCAGCAAGCCCATCACCCTGATCGTCCCGTTCGCCGCCGGCGGCCCGACCGACCGCGTGGCCCGTGACCTGGCCGAAGCGCTGCGCAAGCCCCTGGGCGCCACCGTGGTGGTGGACAACGCCGCCGGCGCCGGCGGCTCGCTCGGCGCCAACAAGGTCGCCAAGGCCCCGGCCGACGGCTACACGCTGCTGGTCCACCACATCGGCATGGCCACCATGCCCACGCTGGTGCGCAACATCCCCTTCAAGGTGGAGACGGATTTCGAGTACGTCGGCCTGATCAACGACGTGCCGATGACGCTGATCGGCAAGCCCTCGCTGCCGGCGAACAACTACAAGGAACTGGTCGCCTGGATCAACGCCAACAAGGGCAAGATCAACCTGGGCAACGCCGGCGTCGGTTCGGCCTCGCACCTGTGCGGCATGCTGTTCCAGAGCGCGGTGGGCGTGGACATGACCGCGGTTCCCTACAAGGGCACCGGCCCGGCGATGACCGACCTGATCGGCGGCCAGATCGACCTGATGTGCGACCAGACCACCAACACCACCGCGCAGATCGAGGGCAAGAAGGTCAAGGCCTACGCCGTGACCTCGCCCAAGCGCCTGTCCACGCCCGCCCTGAAGGACCTGCCCACCCTGCAGGAGATGGGCGTGAAGGACTTCAGCGTCAGCATCTTCCACGGCGTGTACGCGCCCAAGGGCACGCCGGCGCCCGTGCTCAAGAAACTGAACGACGCCCTGAAGGTGGCCCTGAAGGATCCCGACTTCGTGAAGAAGCAGGAAGGCCTGGGCGCGGTCGTGGTGACCGACAAGCGCGTGGAGCCGGCCGAACACAAGAAGTTCGTGCAGTCCGAGATCAACAAGTGGAGCCCCCTGATCAAGGCGGCCAACGTGTACGTGGAGTGAGCCCCTTGACCCGTACCGCTTCCCCTTCCCGCCGCCTGCTGCTCGCCTCGGGCGCGGCGCTGGCGGCCTGCACCCTGCTGCCGGTGGCGGCGCACGCGCAAGGCGCCTGGCCCGCCAGGCCGGTGCGCATCGTGGTGCCCTTCAACGCCGGCGGCACCACCGACATCCTGGCACGCGCCGTGGCGCAGGAACTGACCAAGGCGCTGGGCCAGTCCTTCGTGGTGGAGAACAAGGCCGGCGCCGGCGGCAACATCGGGGCCGACCTGGTCGCCAAGGCGGCCCCCGACGGCTACACCTTCCTCATGGGCACCGTGGGCACGCATGCGATCAACAAGTCGCTGTACGCGAAGATGCCCTACGACCCGCAGAAGGACTTCCAGCCGGTCACGCTGGTGGCGGGCGTGCCCAACGTGATGGTGGTCAACACCGAGAAGGCCGCGGCGCGCAAGGTCAACACGGTGCAGGACTTCATCAAGCTCGCCAAGGCCAACCCGGGCAAGCTGAACATGGCCTCCAGCGGCAACGGCACCTCGATCCACCTCGCGGGCGAGCTGTTCAAGTCGATGACGGGCGTCTACATGACGCACTTCCCCTTCACCGGCTCCAACCCGGCGCTGTTCAGCCTGCTGGCCGGCGACATGGACGTGATGTTCGACAACCTGCCTTCGGCGATGGCGCACATCAAGTCCGGCAAGCTCAAGGCGCTGGCGGTGACCAGCTCCACGCGCTCCGCCGCGCTGCCGGACGTGCCGACGGTGGAAGAGGCCGGCGGCCCCTCGCTCAAGGGCTTCGAGGCGAGCTCCTGGTTCGGACTGCTCGCCCCCGCGGGCACGCCGATGGACATCGTCAACCGGGTCCAGCAGGAAACGGCCAAGTCGCTGGCGACGCCGGCGCTGAAGGAGCGGCTGCAGGCGCAAGGCGCGATCCCGAGCGGCAACACGCCGGCGCAGTTCGCGCAGTTCATCGACCGGGAGATCAGGAAGTGGGCGCCGGTGGTGAAGGCCTCCGGAGCGAAGGTCGACTGAGCCGTGATCCCCGCGCAGGCGGGAACCCAAGGCGTTGGAAGGAAGCGGCCCCCGGGCCGCTTTTTCATTGCGCCCGGAAGCCTT
>DASWUI010000146.1:0-1680 GCA_036401715.1 Ramlibacter sp.
CAGGTGCTCCACCAGCTGGCGCGCCGGCGCGGGCAATGCCCCGCCCAGCCGGATGGCCACGTACATGCGCCTTTTCGCCCAGGTATCGGTCAGGCCCACCAGGCGCAGGCCCATGTACTGGGCGAATGCCCGGGCGGCGTCCTCCGGCAGCACGCCGATGCCCAGGCCGGCCTGGATCATGCGGGCGACCACGTCGAAGCTCTTCACCTGCACGCGAAGGCGCAGGGGCTTCTCGGCCTGCGCCGCCTGGGCCAGCAGGATCTGGGAAATGACGGTGTTGCTCTCCAGGCCGACGAAGTCGTAGTCGAGCAGCTTCGCGAAAGCGAGGCGGCGCGCGCGCAGCGGATGGTCCCGGGGCACCACCGCGCAAAGCACGTCGGCGCGGTAGTCGAGCAGCTGCAGTCCCGCCGCGTCGGCGCCTTCCATGACGATGCCGATGTCCGCGGCGCCGGTCTGCACCGCCTCGACGATGGCGCCGCTGCGCTCCTCCTCCAGCGAGATCTTGATTCCCGGGTGCTTGGCGGCGAAGGAAGCCAGGTCGTCGGGCAGGTACTGGGCCAGCGCCGAGGCGTTGGCGTGGACGCGCACCACGCCCTTCACGCCCTTGGAGTAATCGGCGATCTCGGCGCGCATCTCGCCCACCTTCTCGAGCATCTGCAGCGCGTGGCCCAGCATGACGTTGCCGGCCGGGGTGAGCCGGACCCCCTGGGCGGTGCGGTAGAGGAGCTGCACGCCGAACTGGTGCTCGAGCTGCGCGATGCGCCGGCTCGCGGCGGCAAGCGCGATGTGGGAGGCCGCCGCGGCCTTGGTGATGCTGCGGGTCTCGGCCACACGGACGAAGAGGGCGAGCGAGGCCAGGTCGGGACGCATGGACGCGATGCTAGGACAGGAAGCGCCGCGGCGATAGCGCGCCGGCCAGGTCCCGCGGCAGGGGCAGGGGATCGCCCTCGAGCTGCGAGGCGAGCAGTTCCGCCCCCAGCGGCGCCCACCGCAGGCCGCGCGAGCCCAGGCCCGTGGCCGCGTGGATCCCTTCGACGCCCGGGGCGCCGAAGATCGGCAGCCGGTCGGGCACCGTGGTGCGGTAGCCGGTCCAGCCGGAGAGCTGCAGCGAGTGCACGCCCTGGGTGAAACCGGGCAGCATCGCGTCGGCGCGCGCCAGGTTCTCCTGGTGGTCGGAGGCACGCACGCTCGCATCGGCATCGTTGTGCTGGTAGGTGGCGCCGATGGCGTGCCCCCCATCGGGCATTGGCGCCACGTAGCCCGTGCCGCTCACGATGATGTCGAGGGTGCGCTTGGGCGAGGGCGGCAGGTAGGTCAGCTGCCCGCGCACGGCGCTCAGCGTCATGCGCGACTGCGGCAGCAGCCGGATCGCGTCCGCGGCGTTGGCGATGATCGCCGTGGCCGATTCGGCGATGACGCGGTCCTGGGCATCGAGCGCGCGCCACCGGTGGCCCTCGCGCTCCAGCCGCGCCACGGGGCGCTCCATCAGCGGGCGCAGGCGCGGGCCGGCGCGCGCCAGGCTCGCCGCGAGCAGGCTGGCCGGCGACAGCCACGCGCCTTCGGGAAACCACCAGCCCGGGCCGCGCACGGCGCGCCCGGCGACCTGCGCGGCGCCCGCGGCGTCGAGGAACTGCAGGACGGTCGGCGGATAACCCTGTTGCACGATGGCCGAGAAGCGCT
>DASWUI010000147.1:0-3333 GCA_036401715.1 Ramlibacter sp.
AAACCCGCGGCCCGCCAAAATCCTAGATGGCGCCCAGCCAGCAGGCCCGCTGGATGGCCGCCCTCTTGTTGTCCACCTTCAGCTTGTTCAGCGCGTTGGCCAAGTGGTAGTTGACCGTGCGTTCGGTGCACTGCAGCTCCACCGCCGTCTCGCGCGCCGTCTTGCCCTGGAAGGCGAGCTCCAGGCATTCGCGCTCGCGCGGGCTCAGCTTCGAGCGGGCGGTGGCGATCGAGCGCTTCACCAGCGGCCAGATGTTCAGGGCGGACCAGGCCAGCAGCGCGGCCTCGGTCCGGTCGGTCAGCTCGCGGGGGCTGAACATGAAGCACTCGAAGGCGCGGCCGGCCGGCAGGGAGAACTCCACGCGCACGACCGTCTGGTAGCCGTGGGCCAGCCACAGGAGGCGCCAGCGGCTGGCGCGCTGCGGGTCCGACTTCGCGATGGTCTGCCAGGCCACCAGGGGCGCGTCCGAGTCGCGCCAGCGCGCGCCGAAGTCGCGGCTCTCCGCCAGCGCGTTGGCGGCCTCGGTCACCAGCGGTGGATGGACGGCCACGACCTGGCGGTCCTCGCTGCCGCCGAAAGGGTCAGGGCCGAGCACCACCACCGCCTCGACGGAGAACTCGCGCAGGGCCGCCACCCAGTCACTGAGGATGCCATCGAGGCTGACACTGTCAAAGTTAACAGGGATCCCCATGCCCGTTCGTTCGTATCACCGCCGGGCTGTGACAATATCACCTTACGACCATCCCCCATGAGCGAGGACTTGCACAGGGCCACTTATTCCACCCCACCGCGCGCGATGCTGGAGACCTTGACGCAGCGCGTTCGGCACTGGGCGGCGCGTGCCGTGCTGCAGCCCCTGATGGAGCCGGTGCTGCACCCTTCGCAGTGGCGCATCCGCGCCATCGGGGCGTCCACCCTGCTGGGGCATCCGCTGTTCTACCTCGCCTGGGCCGTGTGGCTGCCCCAGCCCTACGAGAACCTGCCGCTGCGGATGCTGATGGCGGCCCTCGGCCTGAGCGTGCTGGTCCCCGGCGTGGCCGCGACCCCGCCGACGCGGGCGTCGGCCTTCACCTTTTCGGCCGTCTTCTGGATCACGCTGCCGTGGTTCTTCTCGTTCATGTACTTCTGCAACGGGGGCAATCCCGTGTGGCTGGCCAGCATGGGCGCCATGCTGCTGATCTACTACCACCTGACCGACTGGCGCCTGGCCACCGTCGGCGTCGCCACCGGGGTGCTCACCGGCTGGCTCGCGTACGAGGCCTTCGGCCCGGTGCGCCCGCCGATCGACCCGGTCCTGGTCGCCACCAACATGGTGGTGCTCGGCTTCTGCTGGTACACCAGCATCGTGCTGGGGCTGTCGTCGTCCAACCTGCGCCGCGAGCAGCTCAATTACACGCTGGGAACCATGGGCATCATGGCCCACGAACTGCGCACGCCGCTGGCGACGATGCAGCTGATCGCCGAGGCCGTGCGCAACGAGGCGCCGCACCATGGCGGCGAGAGCGGCGAGCGCCTGCAGCAGCTCGGGCAGCGGCTGAACAACCTGGTGCGCAACATGAACCACCAGATCGACATGCAGATCACCAACGCGCGGCTGATGCGCCTGGCGGCGGCGACCGAGCGCATCTCCGCCGCGCAGCTGGTGCAGACCGCGGTGGCCGACTTCCCCTACCGCAACTCGCGCGAGCGGCAGGCGGTGACCGTGCGGGTCTACAAGGACTTCGAGTTCGTGGGCTCGCGCCAGATGTTCTCGCAGGTGATCGACAACCTCACCAAGAACGCGCTGCGCTCGCTCGCCGCGGCGTCGTCCGCGCCCCTGCCGGGCGACCTGCTGATCGAGGTCGGCGCGCAGGGCACGCGGGGCCGCATCGTGTTCACCGACAACGGCATCGGCATGGACGCCGACCTGCGCAAGCGCATCTTCCAGCCCTTCTTCTCCACGGACCGCGGCACCGGCCACGGCCTGGGGCTCGCGTTCTGCCAGCGCGTCGTGCAGGGCGCCCGCGGCTCCATCCGGGTGAAGACCGCGCCGCACCAGGGCGCGGTCTTCACCATCGAACTTCCGGCAGCGTAGGACAATGCGCCGCAGCCCCCCATGACCTTTCCGCTGTTCCACCGCCCCGGCACCGTCGTGTTCCTCGACGACGACCCGGATTACCTGGAGATGCTGGCGCTGGTGCTTCCGCGCCACTGGCACCTCCGGCTGTTCCTGCGCCCCACGGATTGCATCGCGCACCTGTTGCAGGAGCCGCCGTTCTGGGAGGCGGACGCCTGGAACCAGCAGCAGCTCATCGGGCTGTGGCGCGAAGGCAAGCCGCTGATTCCGCAGATCCTCGCCTACTGGTCCCGCTACACCGAGCGCTACGCCCTGTCGCGCGTGTGCGTCGTCGACTTCTCCATGCCCGGCATGGACGGCCTGCAGGTGCTGTCCGAACTCGGCGACTGGCCCGGCTCGCGGGTGCTGCTCACCGGCCAGGCCGACGAGCAGGTGGCGGTGCGCGCCTTCAACCGGGGGCTGATCGACCAGTTCATCCCGAAGCAGACGCAGGACATCTCGCGCCGGCTGATCGAGGCGGTGGAGCACCTGCTGTTCACCTCGCACGCGCGCCACGCCCAGATGTGGCGCTCCACGCTCACCCAGGAGCAGAGCGCGCTGCTGCGCTCGCCGGGCGTGGACGCCTGGCTGACCGACTTCTGCCTGAAGCACTGGGTCGAGCACGTGGTGATCGGCTCTCCGTTCGGCGTCATCGGCATGGATGCGGCGGGCAAGGTGGCGTGGCTCCAGCTGGAGACGCGCCAGGGGCTGCACGCGCTGGCGGAGCTGGCGCAGGTGGCCGGCGTCGCCCCCGCGGACGTGGAGGAGATCCGCGCCGGAACCCAGCTGGCCGACATCGAGCTGCGCCAGGCGCTGTCCTCCAGCCAGCCGATCTCGCTGGTCAACGCCTTCGCCGTGGGCGAGCCGGGCGGGCTGCTCGGCGCCGTGTTCGCGGTGGAGACCCCCAACGGCCCGGATCCCGAGAACAGCTACAGCCGCTGGCTGGCCCGCCAGCCCAAGCGCCACGTGCAGGACTAGGCGGCGGCGCGCTGCCGCCGCGCGATGGGCCACTCCCAGGGCTTCACCAGCGGCGCGATCTCCCGCGCCACCGCTTCCACGTGGTCCATCTCGGCGCCGGTGAGCCCGGCGTTGAGGGTCAGGCGCACCATCGCCCGGTTGCGGCTGGTGGCGGGCGCGCAGAACACGGCGCCGAACACGCGCCGGCTCTCCAGCGCATCGCGCAGCCTCAGCATGTCCACCTCCGTGCCCGCCTCGAGCGCGATGATCTGCTCGCTGCC
>DASWUI010000148.1:0-4051 GCA_036401715.1 Ramlibacter sp.
TCGGGCCAGCGCAGGGCTCGCATGGCGACGTATTGCGCCGTCCAGTCGCCGATGCCGGGCAGCTCCTTGAGCGCGCTGGTGGTCGCGTGCACGTCGGCTCCCGGGTGCAGCGCGACCCGGCCTTCGGCCACCGCGCGGGCGATCGCGACGATGGCCGCCTGCCGCTGCCGCACGATGCCCAGCTGCCCGAGCGCGTCGCCGTCCGCCGCCGCCAGCACTTCGGGTGCGGGGAACAGGTGCTGCAGCGCCGCGTCCGGCGTCGCCACCGGCGCGCCGAAACGATGCACCAGCCGCTGTGCCAGCGTGCGCGCCGCCGCCACCGTGATCTGCTGGCCCAGCACGGCGCGCACCGCCAGTTCGTAGCCGCTGAGCGTGCCCGGCACCCGCAGGCCGTCGCCGGCCGGGAAGCTGCCGTGCAGCCGGGCATTGATCGCGTGCGGATCGGCATCGAGGTCGAAGGCGGCGCGGACGCGGCGGATCACCAGCGGCAGCACGCCGTGCAGGGTGTCGCTCACGCGCAGCACCACCTGGCAGTGTTCCTCGTCGAATGTGACGCTGAGCCAGCCTTCCCAGCGGCGGCCGCCGGCGTCGATGGCCAGCGTGCGCGCCAGGTGCCGGTCGCCCACCGACTCCAGCCCGGCGATGGCGCGCGTGCGGAAGAAGCCCAGCATCGCGTCCACGTCGTAGGGCGGACGGTAGCCCAGTCGCACCTCGCAGGCGGATTCGCGCCGCGCACCGTCGCGCCGCAGGGCACTGGGGCTCAGCCCGTAGTGCGAGGTGAACACGGCATTGAAGCGTCGCACGCTGCCGAATCCGCTGACGAGCGCGACCTGCGTGATCGGCAGCGGCGTGTCGGCCAGCAACTGCTTGGCACTGAGCAGCCTGCGCGTCTGCAGGTACTGCATGGGCGAGACGCCCAGCTGCAGCTCGAAGATGCGGCGCAGGTGCCGGTCGCTGATGCCCAGCCGCTGCGCCAGCCGCTCCACCGACGGCGCGTCGCCGCCCCAGGCTTCCGGTTCGTCGAGCAGCCGCGCCGCCTGCTGCGCCAGCACGGCGCTCGCGTCCTGCAGGGACCAGCGCAGCGCCTGGGGCGCCAGCTCGGGGCGGCAGCGCAGGCAGGGCCGGAAGCCCGCGTTCTCCGCCTGCGCGGCATGCGCGAAGAAGCGGCAGTTCTCGCGCCGCGGCGTGCGCACGCGGCACACCGGCCGGCAGTAGATGCCGGTGCTGGTGACGCCGGTGAAGAAGCTGCCGTCGAAGCGCGCATCGCGCGCCTTCAGCGCCAGGTAGCAGGCGTCGGGGGTCAGCGGCGGCTCGACGGGGGTCATGCGCCGGATCATACGCAGCACCCGGCGCACGACTAGCCGTTTTCGGACATGTTCCTGCCGACCCCGCGCCTAGAATGGGCCGGACACGCACAACAACGTTTCCCAGCACCCATGCAGCTCAGCCCCAGCATTTTCAAGGCCTACGACGTCCGCGGCATCGTCCCCTCGACGCTGACCGAAGAGGTGGCGGAGGCGCTCGGCCGCGCGTTCGGCACCATTGCCCGCGGCGAAGGCGAGAAGGCCGTCGCCGTCGGCCGCGACGGCCGCCTGAGCGGTCCCTCGCTGTCCGCCGCCCTCGTGCGCGGGCTCGTCGCCAGCGGCGTCGACGTCATCGACGTCGGGATGGTGACCACGCCCATGCTCTACTTCGCCGCCAGCACGCTGTGCAACAGCGGCATCCAGGTGACCGGCAGCCACAACCCGAAGGACTACAACGGCTTCAAGATGGTGCTGGCCGGCCGCGCCATCTACGGCGAGGAGATCCAGGCGCTGCGCCGCATGATGGAGAGTTCCGGCTGGGACGAACCGGCGGCGCAGGGCAAGGTGCGCAACGTCAACATCCTCGGACCCTACCGCGACCGGATCAAGGGCGAGATCAGGCTGGCCCGGCCGCTGAAGATCGTCGTGGACTGCGGCAACGGCGTCGCCGGCGCCTCCGCCCCGGAGATCTTCCGCGCCATCGGCTGCGAGGTGGTCGAGATGTTCAGCGAGGTGGACGGCAACTTCCCCAACCACCACCCGGACCCGAGCAAGCCGGAGAACCTGCGCGACCTGATCGCGAAGCTCAAGGAGACCGGCGCCGACCTGGGCCTGGCCTTCGACGGCGACGGCGACCGCCTGGGCATCATCACCCGCGAAGGCAACAACATCTATCCGGACCGGCAGATGATGCTGTTCGCGCAGGACGTGCTGTCGCGCGTGCCCGGCGCGCCCATCCTGTTCGACGTCAAGTGCACGCAGCGGCTGGGCCCGGCGATCGCGGCGGCCGGCGGCCAGCCCATGATGTACAAGACCGGACACTCGCTGATCAAGGCGAAGATGAAGGAGGTCAACGCCCCCCTGGGCGGCGAGATGAGCGGCCACATCTTCTTCAAGGAGCGCTGGTACGGCTTCGACGACGGCACCTATGCCGGCTGCCGCCTGCTGGAGATCCTGTCGCGGCATCCGGACCCGAGCAAGGTGCTCAACGAGCTGCCCACCAGCTTCTCCACGCCGGAGCTGAACGTCAAGTGCGAGGAAGGCGAGCCGCACCGCGTGGTCGCCGAGCTGGTGAAGAAGGCGCACTTCCCGAACGCGCAGGTCTCCACCATCGACGGGCTGCGCGTGGACTGGCCGGACGGCTTCGGCCTGCTGCGCGCATCCAACACCACGCCGGTGCTGGTGCTGCGCTTCGAGGGCCACACCCAGGAAGCGATGCACCGGATCGAGAACGAGATGCTGTCGCTGCTGCGCAGCGTCAAGCCCGACGCGAAGATCGCCGAAGCCGCGCATTGACCGACAATGGGGGTTTGGGCGTCCGCGCCCGCCCCCGGACGCCCGCGCGCGTCCTGAAAGCCCTTGAGAATCCTGATCGTCAAGCTGTCCTCGCTGGGTGACGTCGTGCAGACGCTGCCGGTGGTGCACGACATCCACGCGCGCTTTCCGGGGGCCGTGGTCGATTGGGTCGTGGAGGAGGCCTTCGCGCCCTTGCTGCGGGCGGCGCCCACCATCGCGCGCGTGCTGCCGATGGCGCAGCGGCGCTGGCGCAAGGCGCGCTGGGCCGCCGCCGTGCGGCGCGAACGGCAGGAGTTCCTGCGCGTGCTGCGCACGGAGAGTTACGACGCCGTGCTGGACCTGCAGGGGCTGATCAAGTCCGCGCTGGTCGCGCGGCAGGCACGCCTGGCACCCGGCGGCTTCACCGCCTCCTTCGGCAACCGCAGCGAGCTGTGCGGCTACGAGTGGCCGGTGCGCTACCTCGTGCAGCGGCCCGTGCCCATGCCCAGGCGCATGCACGCCGTGGCGCGCACGCGCTGGATGGCCGCCGCGGCGCTGGGTTACGACACGGCGGTGGCGGACCAGCCGCCGGTCTATCCCTGGGCGCGCGATCCGGCCCCCGGCGCGCCGCAGGTGGTGTTCGCGCACGGCACGACCCGCGCGGACAACGAATGGCCGGAGGCGCACTGGCGCGCGCTCGGCGCGCGCTTCGCGGCCGAAGGCTTCCAGGTGCTGCTGCCGCAGGCGGGCCCCCGCGAGGCGCAGTTCGCCCAGCGCCTCGCCACCGCGATCGGGCCGGCGGCGCAGGTGCTGCCGCCCATGGACCTGGCCAAGCTGCTCGCGCGCATGGCGCAGGCCAGCGGCCTGGTCGGCGTGGACTCCGGCATCGCGCACATGGGCGTGGCCCTGGGGCTGCCGGTGGTGGAGATCTTCAGCCAGCCGCGCGCCTGGCGCGCCGGGCCGGTGGGGCAGCGGCACCAGCGTTCGGTGGGCGGCGAGCATGTGCCGGAGGTCGAGGAAGTGTGGACGGCCTGGCGGGCGTGCTGGGATGCGCGCGTCGCGGAAGCCGTGGCATGAAGCGGCTCTATACGCTCGGCATGTACGCGGCGCAGCCGCTGCTGCGGCGCAAGCTGCGCCGGCGCGGCGCCGCCGAGCCGGGCTACCTCGAACACGTCGAGGAACGCTTCGGCCATTACGAGGGGCCGACCGAGCCGGGCCGCGTCTGGATCCACGCGGTCTCCCTCGGCGAAACG
>DASWUI010000149.1:0-7777 GCA_036401715.1 Ramlibacter sp.
CCCACCCAGGCCGGCGGGGTTCTCCTCGGTCGCCCACAGCGGCACCTGCAGGAGCTGGGCGATGCGCGCGAGCCGCACCGCGTTGGCCAGGACCTGCTCCCCCTCGTGGATGGCAGGCATCAGGCGTTGCTGGTAGTCGACCAGCACCAGTTGGGATTCTTCGGCGTCCAGTAGCATGGGGTTTCCTTCGACCGGATTATCCGGGGCGCGCGAATTAGGGAACTCGCCTAAGTGAAGCGTATTCAGCCCGACGGTACACTTGGCCGCGCACCCCATGTCCAGCCGCGCAGTTCACGACTCCCACCCCATCCGGCTGCTGTGCGTCGAGGACAACCCCGACGATGTCGAGCTCATGGGGATCGCGCTGGAACGCGCCGACCCCACCCGCCGCTACGAGCTGCACCGCGTCGACAACGCGGCCAGCTTCGTCGCGGCGCTGGAAGGCGAGTGGGACGTGATCCTGTGCGACTTCAACCTTCCCCGCTTTTCGCCCTACGCGGCGCTGCAGATCCTGGTCACGCGCCGCTGCAGCATCCCGCTGATCGTGCTGACGCGCGCCATCGGCGAGGAAGCGGCGGTGCACGTCCTGCGCTGCGGCGCCAAGGACTACCTGACCAAGGACAAGCTGGGCACCCTGCCGCAGATCATCGGCCGGGTGCTGGAGGAGCGGCGGCGCGCGCAGGAGAAGGAGCGCGTGGACGCGGAACTCCAGGCCGCCTACGCGCGCCTGAAGGAGCTGTCCGCGCGCTTCGTGCTGGCGCAGGAGCGCGAACGCTCCCACATCTCCCGCGAACTGCACGACCAGCTCGGGCAGACGCTGACGGCGGTGGTGATCCACCTGCATGCGGCGGAGCGCACGCCCGACCCCGAAGTCGCCCGCAGGCACAGCGCCACCGCGGCGGACCTGGCCAACGGCGCGCTGCAGCAGCTCAAGACACTATCCTTCTCGCTTCGGCCCGCCCAGCTGGACCTGCTCGGGCTGGTGCCCGCGGTGCAGTCGGCCATGCAGCGCATCGCGGAACCCGCGGGGCTGCGCTGGGAGGTGACCACCCGCGGCCGGGAGCCGAAGGTGCTGGAGGAAAACGCCGCCGTGGCCGTGCGCCTGGTGCAGGAGGCCCTGACCAACACGGTGCGGCATGCCAACGCCTCGCTCGTGCGGGTGCGGCTGCGGTTCCTGCCGCGCGGCCGCATCAGCGTCCTGATGGTGGACGACGGCATCGGATTCGACAAGGCAGCGATCCTCAATGGACACCAGAGTGAAAGAAACATCGGGCTGTACGGCATGATCGAGAGGACGGAACTGGCCGGCGGACGGCTGCACATCCGCACCCGCGAAGGACGCGGCGTGGCGATCCGCGCCGTGCTGTGATGACAAGAGGAGCGCCCACCATGATCCCCAAGACCCTTCCCAACGCGCTGCCCATCCAGGTCGTGCTCGCCGACGACCACGACCTCGTGCGCTTCGGCATCAAGGCCCTGCTCTCCACCGTGGAAGGCGTGCAGGTGATCGCCGAGGCGCGCAACGGCAACGAACTGCTGCAGCTGCTGGAGTCCGTGAAGCCGGACGTGGTGATGACCGACATTTCCATGCCCGGAATGGACGGCATCACCGCCATCGCGGAGATCCACAGCCGCTTTCCGGACGTGAAGGTGATCGTGCTGTCGATGTACGACACCGTGGACTTCGTCAAGCGCGCGGTGGCCAACGGCGCCTGCGGCTACCTGATGAAGGACGCGCCGCCGTTCGAGCTGGAACAGGCGCTGCGCAGCGTCATGGCGACGGGCAGCTACTTCAGCGCAGCCGTGGCGCAGCGCCTGCTGCAGCCTTCCGAGCCCACCGTGGACGACGAACTGACCACGCGGCAGGTGGAGATCCTGACCTTGATCGCGCAGGGCAAGTCGGCCAAGGAAATCGCGTTCGAGCTCGGCCTGAGCCCGAAGACGGTGGACGTGCACCGGGCGCGGATCATGGAGAGGCTGCGGTTGAACGACATCGCGAGCCTGACGCGGTATGCGGTGCGCAAGGGGCTGGTGAAGGCGTGAGGCGCGTGTCGCGGTTCGCCTTCGGGCTCACCACGACCTACCGGGCAGGCAGTCGGCGCGGTAGGTGGTGGTGAGCGGCGCAGCCCGGACCCCGACAGGGTCAGCGCACCACCCGCACCAGCTTCCCATTGCTCTCGTCCGTGAGCAGGTAAAGGAACCCATCCGGCCCCTGCCGCACGTCCCGTACCCGCCCGATGCCTTCCAGCAGCTTCTCCTCCCGCGCCACCTTGCCCCCGGCCAGCTGCAGCCGCGCCAGGTAGCCGAATTTCAGCGAGCCCACGAACAGGCTGCCCCGCCAATCGGCCCCGTACCGGTCGCCGGTGAGGAACGCCATGCCCGAAGGCGCGATGGAAGGCACCCAGTAATGCAGCGGCGGCTCCGTCCCCGCCTTCTGGGCGAGCCCCTCGCCGATCTTCCCGCCGCCGTAGTTCTCGCCATGCGTGACCACCGGCCAGCCGTAGTTGCGCCCCGGCTGCGGCAGGTTGATCTCGTCGCCGCCTTGCGGGCCGTGCTCGTGCATCCAGAAGCTTCCGTCCGGCGCCAGCGTGGCCCCCTGCGCGTTGCGGTGGCCATAGCTCCAGATCTCCGGCAGCGCGCCGGAGCGCCCCACGAAGGGGTTGTCCTTCGGCACGCCGCCGTCCTTCTGCACCCGCACGATCTTGCCGTGGTGCGTGTCCAGCGACTGGGCGTCCTCCTTGCGGTTGAAGCGCTCGCCCAGCGTGAGGAACAGGTGGCCGTCGCGGGCCTCGACGATGCGGCAGCCGAAATGCAGCGAGCTGGAAACCTTGGGCTTCTGGCGGAAGATCACCCGCACGTCCTCCAGCCGGCGCTCGTCGCCGGACAGCCGCGCGCGCGCCAGCGCCGTGCCGTTGCCGCCGCTGCCGGGCTCGGCGTAACAGAAATAAATCGTGCGGTTGGCGGCAAAGGCCGAGTCGGTGACCACGTCCAGCAGCCCGCCCTGCCCGCGCGCGGCCACCTCCGGCACGCCGGCCAGCGGTGCGCCCGCCTTGCCCTGCGCATCGATGATCCGCATGCGCCCGGGCCGCTCGGTCACCAGGAAGCGGCCCTGCGGCAGGAAGGCGACCGCCCAGGGATGCTCCAGGCCGCTGGCCACGGGCGCGGCCCGCACCGGCTGGGCGGCGGCCAGCGGCGCCAGCCAAGCTGCGAGAATGCACGCCGTGCAGGAAGCTGCCAGCCGGCCCGGGAGCCCGCGGCAGGACATGGTTCGGAAGATGCTGCGCATGGTGGACGCATTGTCCCCAAGCCGCCGCCCCCGCGGGACGCCGGCGGCCCGGCAGCAAGAATTCGAAACGAAATCAAGAACTTGGAATGAACTGTTCGCTTGACGTCCGGCTCAGCCGGACGCTAACCTCCGCGCCCATGATCCGCTGGCTCAGCCTCTTGGTCCTGGTCGCCGCCACCGGCGCCCATGCCGCTCCTCCCGCTTCGGCGGAAGACGACGTGGGCCGCTTCATGGCGGAGAAGGGCCTGGTGGACCGCCTGGAAGACGTGCGCGTGCACATGGGCGAGCGCATGACCGAAGGCGCCGCGCGCATGAAGCACCGCGCTTCCGACCTGGTGGTCACCGCCATGGGCTTCCTCGGCGTGCCCTACCGGCGCGGCGGCAACTCCGTGGACACCGGCTTCGACTGCAGCGGATTCGTCAAGGCCATCTACGAACAGACCGTCGGCCTGATCCTGCCGCGGCGGGCCAACGAACAGGCCGCGGCCACCCAGAAGATCGACCGGCACGAGCTGCAGCCCGGTGACCTCGTGTTCTTCAACACGCTCAAGCGCACCTTCAGCCACGTCGGCATCTACATCGGCGACAACAAGTTCATTCATTCGCCCAAGCCCGGTGCGCACGTGCGGGTGGAAGACATGGGCGTGCCCTACTGGTCCACGCGCTTCGACGGCGCGCGCCGCGTGAACATGCCGGCCGTGCAGGCGAGCACCCTGCCGCAGTGAATTGCGGCCTGTGCGGCCGCAGGACGCGCCGGCCTGCCTTGCGGGCCGTCCCCTAGCGCTTCTGCGGCGGAACGTCCGTGCAGGTGCCGTGCGCGATCTCGGCCGCCATGCCGATGCTCTCGCCCAGCGTCGGGTGCGGGTGGATCGTCTTGCCGATGTCGGTCTCGTCGGCGCCCATCTCGATCGCCAGCGCCACCTCGCCGATCATGTCGCCGGCGTGCGTGCCGACGATGCCGCCGCCGAGGATGCGGTGCGTCTGCGCGTCGAACAGCAGCTTGGTGAAGCCCTCGTCCCGCGTGTTCGCGATGGCCCGCCCCGACGCCGTCCAGGGGAAGTGGCCCTTCTTGATCGCGATGCCCTGCGCCTTGGCCTGGTCCTCCGTGAGCCCCACCCACGCGACCTCCGGGTCGGTGTAGGCGACGCTCGGGATCACGCGCGCGTTGAAGGTGCTCTTCTCGCCCGCGGCCGCTTCCGCCGCGACGTGCCCCTCGTGCACGGCCTTGTGCGCCAGCATCGGCTGGCCGATGATGTCGCCGATGGCGAAGATGTGCGGCACGTTGGTGCGCATCTGGATGTCCACCGGGATGAAGCCGCGCTCGGTGACGTTCACGCCGGCCTTCTCCGCGCCGATCTTCTTGCCGTTCGGGCTGCGGCCCACGGCCTGGAGCACCAGGTCATAGAGCTGCGGCTCCTTGGGCGCCTGCTCGCCCTCGAAGCGCACGAGGATGCCGTCCTTCGTCGCCTCGGCGCCCACCGTCTTGGTCTTGAGCATGATGTTGTCGAAGCGCGGCGTGTTCATCTTCTGCCACACGCGCACCAGGTCGCGGTCGGCGCCCTGCATGAGGCCGTCGAGCATCTCCACCACGTCCAGGCGCGCGCCCAGGGTGGAGTACACCGTGCCCATCTCCAGGCCGATGATGCCGCCGCCCAGGATCAGCATGCGCTTCGGGTCCGTCGCGAGCTCCAGCGCCCCGGTGGAGTCCACCACGCGCGGGTCCCTGGGCATGAAGGGCAGCTGCACGGCCTGCGATCCCGCCGCGATGATCGCGTTGCGGAAGCGGATCACCTGCTTCTTGCCCGTGGCCTCGGAGCCGCTGCCCGTGGTCTCCTGCACCTCGAGGTGGTAGGGATCGAGGAAGGTGCCGATGCCGCGCACGACCGTCACCTTGCGCATCTTCGCCATGGCGTTGAGGCCGCCGGTGAGCTTGCCGACCACCTTGTCCTTGTGCGCCTTGAGCTTCGCGCGGTCCACCGTCGGCTTGCCGAAGGAGATGCCCAGCGCGTCCATGTGGCTCACTTCATCCATGACGGCGGCCACGTGCAGCAGCGCCTTGGACGGGATGCAGCCGACGTTGAGGCACACGCCGCCGAGGGTGGCGTAGCGCTCCACGAGCACGGTCTTCATGCCGAGGTCGGCGGCGCGGAAGGCAGCGGAGTAGCCGCCGGGGCCGGCACCGAGGACGAGCATCTCGCATTCGAGGTCGACGCCGCCGTTGTACGAGCCGGAAGGCAGCGGCGCGCGAGCGCCCTCACCCCGGCCCTCTCCCGCCGGGCCGGGAGAGGGAGGGGACGCCGGCTTCGCTCCCTCTCCCGCCTGGGGAGACGGTTGGGGGGAGGGACTGGCCGCGCCCGTGGTCTCCACCACCGCCAGCACCGACCCCTCCGCAACCTTGTCCCCCACCTTGACCTTCAGTTCCTTCACCACCCCCGCGTGCGACGACGGGATCTCCATCGACGCCTTGTCGCTCTCCACCGTCACCAGGGATTGTTCGGCCTTGATCGTGTCGCCGGGCTTCACCAGCACCTCGATCACGGACACGCTCTCGAAGTCCCCGATGTCGGGGACTTTCACTTCCGTCTGCGCCATTTACTTGGCCTCTTTGGTTTTGACAGTGAAGATGTCGCAGGGCAGCTCGGAGTTGCGGTCGAACTCGCAACCGGCGGCAATCCCCGCTTCCGCGACTTCACGCGCGGTCTTGGCCTTGGCGTAGGCGGCGTGCATCGCGCCCAGGGCGAAGCTGCGCCCGGAGCCAATGCCCCAGAACTCCTTGAACTCGAAGACTTCGCGGTAGCTGTAGAGGCCGTAGATGCCGCTCGCGTTGGCGATGACCACGCTGAACTGGCTGGACTCGTAGGGATCGCTGTCCTCTTCCTTGGTCTGCAGGAAGAAGTTGTCCTTGAGGTAGGGGTGCAGCTTGGTGAAGGTGTCGAACACCTCGTCCTTGCTGCCCAGCCGCAGGATCTCGCGCGGCATGGAGCCCATGGCCTTGCGCAGCACCGGGAAGTGCGCCACGGTGCCGGCCATGCCGATGTAGCTGGGTCCGTCGTCGGTTTCGACCTTGAAGATCTTGGTGTTGTCCTCGAAACGGTGCGCTAGGCGGGTGTCGCCGAAGGTCACCAGGGTGTCGGCCGCTATGGCGATCTGCCCGGCTTTCTTCACCACCACTACAGTTGTCATCGATTCTTGTACTTGTTAGAGCATCACGCGGCGGAAGTCCGCCAGGATCTGTCCCAGGTAGGCGTTGAAGCGGGCCGCGGACGCTCCATCGATGACCCGGTGATCCCATGAGAGCGACAGCGGCAGCATCAGGCGGGGCTGGAACTGCTTGCCATCCCAGACCGGCTCGGTCTGGCTTTTGCACACGCCAAGGATAGCGACTTCCGGAGCGTTGATGATCGGGGTGAAGTAACGGCCCCCGATACCGCCGAGTGAAGAAATTGTGAAAGTGGCGCCCGACATTTCGGCAGGGCTGAGCTTGCCCTCGCGCGCCTTCTTCGCCAGCTCGGCGGTTTCCTGGGCGATCTGGACCACGCCCTTCCTGTCGGCATCCTTGACCACCGGGACCATCAGGCCGTTCGGCGTGTCAGCGGCGAATCCGATGTGGTAGTAGCCCTTGACCACCAGCTCCTCGCCGTCGAGCGAGCTGTTGAACTCCGGAAACTTCTTGAGCGCCGCCACGCAGGCCTTCACCAGGAACGCGAGCATGGTCAGCTTGATGCCGGCCTTCTCGTTCTCCTTGTTCAGCTGGACGCGGAAGGCTTCCAGTTCCGTGATGTCGGCGTCGTCGTGGTTGGTGACGTGCGGGATCATCACCCAGTTGCGGTGCAGGTTGGCCGCGCTGATCTTCCTGATGCGCGGCCGCTCCTTGCGCTCGACCGGCCCGAACTTCGCGAAGTCGACCTTGGGCCAGGGCAGCAGGCCCAGCGCCTCGCCGCCGCCGCCCGCGGGCGCCTTCGCCGCGGCCGCCTTGGTGCGGGCGTCCCCGGCCATCACCGATTTGGTGAAGGCCTGCACGTCTTCCTGCGTGATGCGGCCCTTGGGCCCGGAACCCTTGACTTCCTCCAGCGGCACGCCGAGTTCGCGCGCGAACTTGCGAACCGACGGGGAGGCATGGGGCAGGTTGCCGGGCGTGCCGGTCGGCTCGTGCGGCGGCAGGGCGGCGGTGGGAGGCGTGCGGTCGCCGGCGGGCTGCGGGGCAGCCGGGGCTTCGGCACGCGCGGGCGCTGCCGCTCCCTCTCCCTTCTGGGGAGAGGGCCGGGGTGAGGGGCTCGCCGCGCCGGCACCACTGCCCTGCACCACCGCCACCAGGTCGCCGATATTGACCTTGTCGCCGACCTTCACCTTCAGTTCCTGCAGCACGCCGGCCGCCGAGGACGGGATCTCCATCGAGGCCTTGTCGGATTCGACGGTGATCAGGGACTGCTCGAGCTTGATCGCGTCGCCCGGCTTGACCAGCACCTCGATGACGGCGACGTCCTTGAAGTC
>DASWUI010000150.1:0-1924 GCA_036401715.1 Ramlibacter sp.
CGAGGTCGGCCACGCAGTCGTTCAGCACGTCGGGGGTGTAGCCCACGGGGATGCCGCGCTTTTGTGCGGCCGCCAGGTCGATCTGGTCCAGGCCGACGCCGAAGCTGGAGATGACGCGCAGCTTCGGCAGCGCGGCGAGCAGGGCTGCGCTGGCGCCGCCCTGCGCGGACGTGACGAGCGCATCGAACTCGGCCCCGCGCGCGGCCAGGAAGGCATCGCGCTCGGGGCCGGCCGGCGGCAGGCGGTGCACGGTGTAGCTTTCGTTGAGCTGCCGCTCCAGCGAGGGCAGCAGGGGCAGGGCTTGCAGGACGACGGGGCGTGGGGTCATGTCGGCGGGTGATCTGGTGAGCGTTGGGGATCGGCGGCGGCGCGCGTTCGCCGGGCGGGTCAGCCCGCCACCCGCGAAGAGGCCAGCACATCCGGCGCGGTGGCGCGCCACGCGCCGCGGGCGATCGCCAGCCGCGAGCCGATCAGGATGCCCGCCACCGCGACGACCGCGCCGGCCGACAGCATGGCCAGGCCGGTGATGCCGTTGCCGGTGGAGCAGCCCAGCGCCGTGATGCCGCCGAAGCCCATGAGCGCGGCGCCGGCGGTGTGCGCGCCCAGCTCGCCGGGCGTGCGGAAGGATTCCAGGCGGAAGTCGCCGCGCAGCTTGGCGCTGGCGAAGCTGCCCAGGATGGCGCCGAGCGACACCGTCACGCCGAAGGTGGCCACGGTGGCCTTGTCCGTCCACAGCGTCAGCAGGTCCAGGGCGTGCCCCAGCGGCGCGGAGAAGGACAGGCCTTCGGGGCGCTTCGATTGCGTGCCCAGCCATGCGGCTTCCAGCGTTTCGGGATGCTCGGGCACGAAGCCGATGCTGCCGGTGAGGAAGAAGGCCGCGGCCACCAGCAGGCCGACGACCGTGCCGCCGATCCAGTGCGCCGGCCGCAGCTGGCGGCGCACGCGCCAGGCGAGCGCCAGCACGGCGGCGGTGAAGGCCAGCGCCAGCAGCCAGCGCAGCGCGCCCGGCGCGATCGACAGCGCGCGCCCGAGGACGGCGCCCAGGTCCTGCGAGCCGCCCAGCGAGAGCGCGACGCTGTCCAGCGCGTTCACGCGCAATCCGGCGAAGGCGCCGCGCAGCGTCATGAGGGAAACGATGGCGACCACGACCAGGGTGGCCAGCGCCTTCAGGTTGCCCTGGCCGGCCTTGACCAGGCAGCGCTGCGGGCAGCCGCCGGCCAGGATCATCCCGTAGCCGAACAGCAGGCCGCCCACCAGGTAGGACAGCCAGGGGAAGCGCTCGCCCCAGTAGATGGTGCGGCTGCCGTCGAAGGCGCCGGCGGTGAGCAGGAACTGCACCGAAATCGCGCCGACCGCGATGGCCAGCAGCCAGGACACCAGCCGCCCGGGCGCGCGGAAGCGCACCCAGTCGTCGATGCCGCCGCGGATGCAGAAGCGCGTCGCCTGGCCGACGGCCCCGAGCAGGACTCCGAGGACGAGGCCGCCCCAAACGACGATCTGGGAGAGGGCGGCAGGGTCGAGGGCAGGGGGCATACGGGGCTCGGGCACAGCTGGAAGGACGGCGCCGCGGCGGCAACGCGCGGCAAAGCCGCGAAGTTTACCGTCCGCCGGGTATCCCGCCGGCGGCCAGGGGCGGCGAGGGGGCGGTGAGGGGGCAGTGAGGGGCCGGTGAGGCCGCCCGACGCATGTCGTTGCGGGCTTGACCCGCAACCCACTGCCCGCGCGTCGTCACGCCACGATCGCGCCTGACCCGCATCCACCGGCGGCGCTTCATCACGCCACCATGGATCCCGGGTCGAGCCCGGGATGACAGGTCGAGATGTCCCGGGTCGAGCCTGAAACCCTAGACCCGTAGGTCGTGGTGAGCCCGCAGGCGAACCGCGACACGAGTCGCACACGAGCGCCCGCTACGGCCCCCGCCGCT
>DASWUI010000151.1:0-2174 GCA_036401715.1 Ramlibacter sp.
GTCGGGGCGGGACTTGGTCATGGAACCTCCGTGCCCACCTACTCTAGAGATGCGGTGGAACGAAGATGTCAGCCCGTGGACGGCGGCGGTGTAGGAAGCGGTCGCCGCTTGGGTCGCGGCCCGCGCGACCCGGGCAACACGCCTCACAGGCGCCCGAGCGCGGACAGGAGCGCCTTGCGCACCGTGGGGAACTGGTGCACGTCGCTGTGGCCGGCGCCGTCCACGCGCAGCAGTTCGGCCCTGCTCATGGCGCTGCACAGCTCCTCGCTGTGGCGGATCGGGATCAGTTCGTCCTTGACGCCGTGGATCAGCATCACCGGGCCGAGCAGCTTGGCCGCGTGCTCCAGCGTGTGCAGCGGATAGCGCAGCACCTGCATCGGCACCCACGGGTAGAGCTCCGCGGCCAGCGCCCGCATGCTGCTGTACGGGGACACCAGCAGCGTCAGGTCCGGCGCATGCCCCTCCGAGCAGAGCTGCGCGGCCAGGCCGGCGGCCAGGCCCGTGCCCAGCGACTGGCCGGAGATCACCACCCGCCGGCCCTCGTACATGGGCGCGAAGTGCTGCCATACCGCGTGCACGTCGGCGCGCAGCTGCTGCTCGCTCTCGATCTGGCCGCTGCTCTTGCCGAAGCCGCGGTAGTCGAACATCACGACGTCGAAGTTGGCCTGGCGGAAGGCGTCGAGCTCCACGAACCACTTCTTCAGGTTGCCCGAGTTGCCGTGCAGGAAGAAGAAGACGCCGCGCGGGTTGGGCATGCGCATGTGGGCGACCGAGAGCCGGGCGCCGGGCACGTCGAGGAAGAACTCGCAGGTGTCCGGGTCCTTGCAGATCGGCTCGTCGAGCGGAAGCGGGTCCGGTTCGAACAGCAGCCGGTCCTGCCGGAAGTAGAGCCAGCCGATCGCGCCCACGTAGATGGCGCCGATGGCCAGCAGGACCGAGGCGGAGAAGATTGCGTAGACCATGTTGCCTCCTCCCCGCACCGCCTTAGCGATTGCGTTTGGCATCCGGATCACTCGGGCCGTTGCGGTCGGACAATCCGGCGCCCGGCGCGCCGAGCTCGCCGGCGTCGCTGGGGTTCTTCTCGTCCCAGGTGCGGCCCGCGCCGGTCACCTTGCCGCGCGGGTGGACCATGTCGGTGCCGTCGTCGAAATTGAGCGAGCCGCCGCCCATGGGCTTGTCTTCCGCCGCGCCGTGGTCACGCTCGTTGACGCCGGAGGGCGACACGAGGTCCGGCTGGTCGTCGCTGGTGATGCCGATCTTGCCGGGGCCGTCGCCGCGGTAGTCCTGGCCGGAGGGCGATTCGCTGGTCAGCGGCATGCCCTTCTCGTCGCCCGCGGTGGGCCGCTCCTGCTTGCGGCCGACGTCCGGGTTGTCGCCGGTGCCGCGGGCGGAAGCCTGCCCGCCCGTGGCGGACCGCCCGGTGTCGGGCGAGGGCCGGTCGCTGTCCTTGCGGGGGATCCCGTCTCGGGATTGTTCCTGGTTCGGCATCGCGGACTCCTTTGCTGCTGGTGTCTCGGCGGCCCTTCGGCTGCCATGACATCCAGTGTCCGCACCGCGCAACGGCAGACCTGTCGGCCCTGCCCGGGGAGTTGCGTAGGAGGCTGGCGCGGCGGCGGGAAGGAAAGACTACGCGCGCGGCCGCGACCCGCACTCACCCGTAATGATGGCGCAAGTGCTCGCGCTCGCGTTCGCGCAGCCCGAGCCCCTCGCGGAAGTAGCCCTCCAGCGAACCGTAGGAGGCGTCCACTTCCTCCAGGGCGGCGTGCAGGAAGGCCGGCTGCACGCGCCACAGCACCTCCATGGCTTCGCGTGGCAGCCCGAGGCGCGAGACGTCGGGCAGCTGCAGCCGCTCGTTGGTCAGGAGGTAGTCGCGCATCACCTCCTCGTCGGAGGCGCCCACCGCCTTGAGCAGCAGCGCCGCGGCGAAGCCGGTGCGGTCCTTGCCCGCGGTGCAGTGGAAGACGGTGGGCTCGTTCGATTCGAGCAGGTGCGTGAAGAACTCCGCGAAGCGCGGCGTGTTGTGCCGCACGAAACCGCGGTAGGTGTCCTGCATGTGCGCGGTGACGTCCGCGCCCGTGAGCCGGTGGCCCGCGGCCATCAGCTCGCTGAGTTTCTGCACGATCGTGGGTTCGATCGGCAGCGAATGCACCGCCACCTCCCGCAGCCGGCACATG
>DASWUI010000152.1:0-1886 GCA_036401715.1 Ramlibacter sp.
GGTCAGCATCGATTCGTCCAGCGCGCTGGTGCCCTCGACCACGACGCCGTCCACCGGCACCTTCTCGCCCGGGCGCACGCGCAGCAGGTCGCCCACGTGCACGTGGGCGATCGGCACGTCCTGCTCGCTGCCGTCGGCGGCGATGCGGCGCGCGGTCTTGGGCGCCAGCCCGAGCAGGGACTTGATCGCGGCGGAGGTCTGCGAGCGCGCCTTCAGCTCCAGCACCTGGCCCAGCAGCGTCAGCGAGATGATCACGGCGGCCGCCTCGAAGTACACGGCCACGCGGCCCATCGAGAAGAACGATTCGGGGAACACCTGGGGCGCGACGGTCGCCACCACGCTGTACACGAAGGCGGCGCCGGTGCCCAGGCCGATCAGGGTCCACATGTTGGGACTGCGGTTGACGACGGACTGCGCGCCCCGCTGGAAGAAGGGCCAGCCCGCCCACAGCACCACGGGCGCCGTGAGCACCAGCTCGATCCAGCTCTGCGTGTCCCCGTGGAACCACTCCAGGGAATGGCCGAACATGGCCAGCAGCGTGGCCACCACGGTGAGAGGCAGCGTCCACCAGAAGCGGCGCCGGAAGTCGTCGAGTTCCGGGTCGCCTTCCTCCAGGGTGGGCATCAGCGGCTCCAGCGTCATCCCGCATTTCGGGCAGGTGCCGGGATGGTCCTGCCGGATCTCCGGGTGCATGGGGCAGGTGTAGATGGTGCCCGCGGGAGCCGGCGCCGGCGCGGCGGGCGCCTTGTATGCGGGGCCGGCCGCATGGTCCTGGTGGCCGTGGTGGTGCCCGTGCTCGTGGTGGCCGTGCTCGTGGGTTGGCGCGTGGTTCATGGCAATTCCCTTCGCCGCAGTCTAGGCCCCGGATCATGACCCTGGTTGACGGCCGTCAAGGGCTGCCCGGCCGCTGCTCCTAGAGTGCGCATGGGCCTTGCCGAAAGGAGACTCCATGACCGACTCCCTCGCGCGGCTCCTCGCCGCCGCCAATGGCCGGCTTGCCAGCCCTGCCGGGCTGGCCCTGCTGGCAGTGGCCGGCGTGGTGCTGCTGTACCTCGTCTACGACCACCGCGTCCACGTGCTGGGCCTGCTGCCCTACCTGGTACTGCTCGCCTGTCCGCTGATGCACCTCTTCCATCATGGGCGGCATGGCCACGGCCATGGCCGCGACCACCGGGAAGGACCCCGCGAACCGGGGCGCTGAGCCACGCCGGCGCGTGCCGCAGGCGACAATGCGGCGACGAGGACAAGAACGATGCGACTGACCTTCATGGGCGCGGCCGGTACGGTGACCGGCTCCAAGTACCTGCTCGAACACGAGGGCCGCCGCGTCCTGGTCGACTGCGGGCTGTTCCAGGGACTCAAGCAGCTGCGGCTGCGCAACTGGGACCACTTCCCGATGCCGGCGCGCGAGATCGACGCGGTCGTTCTCACGCACGCGCACATCGACCACAGCGGCTACCTGCCGGCGCTGGCCAAGCAGGGCTTCCGCGGCCCCGTGTATGCCACCGAAGGCACCGCCGAGCTGTGCGGCCTGCTGTTGCCCGACTCGGGCCACCTGCAGGAGGAGGACGCCTTCTACGCCAACAAGCACGGCTTCTCCAAGCACCATCCGGCGCTGCCGCTCTACACGGAAGAGGACGGCCGGCGCGTGCTCAGGCAGTTCAAGCCGCGCGACCTGGGGCAGGCCTTCGAGCCCATCCCGGGCGTGCGCATGCGCTACAGCCGCGCCGGCCACATCATCGGCGCGGCCAGCGTGCACGTCTCCTGGGACGGCGGCTCCGTGCTCTTTTCCGGCGACCTCGGCCGCGAGCACGACGTGCTCATGCTGCCGCCGGATCCGCCCCCGGCCGCGGACAACGTGGTGGTGGAGTCCACCTACGGCGACC
>DASWUI010000153.1:0-1742 GCA_036401715.1 Ramlibacter sp.
GTGGCTGCCCGGTGGCAACGCGCAGACCATCTGGCCCGCGGTGTTCGCGCGGCGCACGCGCGGGCCCGTGCCCGAGTACCGGCGCGAGCGCTGGGACACGCCGGACGGCGACTTCGTGCACCTCGACTTCCTCGACACCGAGGTGTCCCCGCGCCGGCCGATGATCGTGCTGTTCCACGGGCTGGAGGGCTCCTCGCGCAGCCACTACTCGGAGGCGTTCGCGGACGTCGCCTGGCGCGGCAAGCTCAGTTTCGTGGTGCCGCATTTCCGCGGCTGCAGCGGCGAGATGAACCTGGCGCCGCGCGCCTACCACTCGGGCGACCACGAGGAGATCGACTTCATCCTGCGGCGCCTGCGCGAGCGGCACCAGGGGCCGATCGTGGCCGTGGGCGTTTCGCTGGGCGGCAACGCGCTGCTGCGCTGGGCGGGCGAGAACGGGGAGGCCGCCGGCCGCATCGCCGCGGCGGTCGCCGCGGTCTGCTCGCCGCTGGACCTGGCGGCCGGCGGCCACGCCATCGGCCGCGGCTTCAACCGCGCGGTGTACACGACCATGTTCCTGCGCACGATGAAGCCCAAGGCCCTGCACAAGTGGGCGCAGCACCCGGGGCTGTTCGACCGCGAGGCGCTGCTGCAGGCGCGCGACCTCTACGAGTTCGACAACATCTTCACCGCGCCGGTGCACGGCTTCACCAGCACCGAGGACTACTGGGCGCGCGCCTCGGCCAAGCCGCACCTGCACCGCATCCGCATTCCGGCGCTGGCCCTGAATTCGACCAACGACCCCTTCATCCCCGCCGCCAGCCTGCCGCGGCCGGAGGAAGTGAGCGCCTGGCTCACGCTGTGGCAGCCGGGGCAGGGGGGCCACGTCGGCTTCCCGGCGGGCCCCTTCCCCGGCCACGTGATGGCGATGCCGGAGGCGGTGAGCGCCTGGCTGCTGCAGGCGGCAGGCATCACGCCGGTGGTGCCGGCGGAGTGGCCGGAGCACCCGATGACGGTGCCCGCGGCCCTCTGAGGCCCCGGCCGGCGCCTCAGCCCGGCTGGCGGATCAGGAACAGCATGACGGTGGAGCCGTCGTTCGGGTTGAGGTGGTTGCCGATGTGCAGGCGGGCGGCGGCGCGGCCGAAGCGCAGCCTGCGCACCTGCCCGGTGTCGTCCGGCACGAAGATCTGCAGCCCGCCGGTCTCCTCCGAGATCGACCAGGTGGCCTGGATGGTCTCGCCGAGCGTCTGGCCGCCGGTGCGGAAGGCACCGTCCGGGTTGGTGTGCAGTTCGTTCTTGAACTCGTTGAGCACGAGTGTCGCGCCGCCGCCGGGAGCCAGCGTCACGTTGCCGGTGGAGACGATGCCCTCGATGACCGCCTCGCGGCCACCGAAGGCCTGCAGGCCGGTCTGGAAGCCCATGAGGAAGTAGCGTCCGGGGACGGGCGATCCTCCCTCCAGCGCGGCGACCCTGGCCTCCAGCGCGGTGATCGCATCGGCGAGCGCCTTGAAGTTCTCGTTGACCTCGCCCGAACGCGCGGGGAAGCCGGGGGAGAAGATGTGCGGGACTTGCATGGACGTTCCTCCCTTCACTGCCAGGTCATGTCATCCCACGCGGCGGCGGTGTCCCAGGCGCCGTCGCCGCCGGAACCGCCACCGCACGCGGTGACCAGGGAGGAAAGGCACAGCGCCAGCCAGGGGCGCCGCCGCCAGGCCAGTTGTTCGGCATTTCGCATGTTCGGGGTCTCCAGGGAGTGATGGGAG
>DASWUI010000154.1:0-3971 GCA_036401715.1 Ramlibacter sp.
TGCAGGTGCGGGTGGCCGACGCGCCGGGCACTTCGCATGCCGCGCGCCTGGCCGAAGGCGTGCCGGGGGCGACGCTGGAGCTGCCGGCGCCGGCGCTGGGCGACCGCTCCGGCGGCCCCATCCCCGTGGCCCCGGCGGACCCGGACGGCGTGCGCACGCGCGTGCCCGTGTTCCTGCTGGACGCCGAGGTGCCCTCGCTGCCGGCGACCACGAGCGGCGCGCGCGCCTGGGTCAAGCTGGTGCTGCCGCCCCAGCCGCTGGGCCTGCAATGGCTCGCGCAGCTGCGACAGCTGTTCATCAAGCAGTTCAGTCCGACGGGACAGGCATGAGCAGCGCCGCTTGGCCTTTTCCCGGGCTCGTCTGGGGTTCGTACCCCCAGATGCGCATGCCGATCCGCGACCTGCGGCGGCCGGCGCAGCTGCGGGCCGGGGCGCTGGCCGAGGTGGCCCGCGCGCTGCACGGGCAGCTGGCGTCGCCCCTGCTCATCGACGACGCCCTGCGCGCCCTGCGCCAGGTCCCGCAGGCCCGCCGCGACGACGCCTGGCTGCTGCAGGCCTTGCGCGTCGCAGCCGCTGCCATGGAGCAGTCGCGCGGCGTGCGGGCCTACTGGCAGCAGCTGATGGCGGCCCGCGCGCTGCTGGACCAGCGGCTGGTGGAGATGGATACGGGCGAGGGCAAGACGGTCGCCATCGCCATCGCCGCGGCGGCCGGCGCGCTGGCGGGCACGCCGGTGCACGTGGTGACCGCCAACGATTACCTGGCGCAGCGCGACGCCGACGAACTCCGTCCCTTCTACGCCCGGCTCGGGCTCACGGCCTCCGCGATCGCGCAGCCGATGGAGCTGGGCGAGCGGCGCGCCGCCTACGCCTGCGACGTGACCTACTGCACGGCCAAGGAACTGGCGTTCGATTACCTGCGCGACAGCCTGCTGCAGCCGGCCGACCTCTCGCCGCTGGAGCGGCGCCTGCGCGAAGGCGGCGCTCCCGCCACGCAGGCCCCGGTGCTGCGCGGGCTGTGCATGGCGATCCTCGACGAGGCCGACACCATCCTGATCGACGAGGCCCGCGTCCCGCTGGTGCTGTCGCAGGCGGCGCCCGCGCTGGCGGAGCAGACCTTCCTGCGCCGCGCACTGGCCATCGGCCACCGGCTGGTGCAGGGCCGCGACTACCTGCTCGAGGCCGGCACCGTGCGGCTCACCGATGCCGGCCGGGCCCACCTGAAGGACTGGCCGGTCGACCCGCATCCGCTCCTGGGCCACCCGCAGCACCGGGCCGCGACGCTGGAGCTGGCCGTGACCGCCAGCCAGCTGCTGCATCGCGACCGCGACTACGTGGTGCGCGACGGCGAGGTGCTGCTGGTGGACGAGACCACGGGGCGCACCTCGCCCGGCCGCGCCTGGAGCCGCGGCCTGCACCAGCTGGTGGAACTGAAGGAAGGCGTGAAGACCACGGCGCGCAACGCCACCGTGACCCAGATCACCTTCCAGCGCTTTTTCGTGCGCTACCTGCGGCTGGCGGGCATCAGCGGCACGCTGCGCGGATCCGGCACCGAGCTGAAGGCGGTCTACGGGCTGGCGACGGTGCGGGTGCCGCCGCGCACGCCCCGCCGCGTGCGGTACCTGCCCACCTCGCTGTTCCCCGATAGCGCCACGCTGTGGGAGGCCGTCGCCGACCGGGCGCAGTCCCTGTGCCGCGCCCGCCGCGCGGTGCTGGTGGGCACGGAAAGCGTGCAGCAGTCGGAAGCCCTCGCCGAGGTACTGCGCGCCCGCGGCCTCAAGCCCGTGGTGCTGAACGCACGACAGGACCAGGAGGAGAGCGACATCATCGGTGCCGCCGGACAACCGGGGCGACTGACGGTCGCCACCAGCATGGCGGGGCGCGGTGCCCACGTCACGCTGCACCCGCAGGTGCTGGCCGCCGGCGGCTTGCATGTGATCCTGTGCCAATTGAACGCATCTGCGCGCATCGACCGGCAATTCCTCGGCCGCGCCGGGCGCCAAGGCCAGCCGGGAAGCTGCGAGGTGATGGTGGCGCAGGACTTCGCGCTGCTGCAACGCTGGCTGCCCGCCGCCTGGCAGGCCCTGGTGCGCGCACTGGGCTGCCCCCGTTCGCTGGCCTGGGCCAGCCTCCGGGCGGCGCAGGCGGCGGAGGCCTTCACGAGAACGCAACAACGTGTAAGACTTGCGCACCTGGCAGAAAACGAAGAACGCGAACTGAATTTCAGTCGCTGGGGGTTGGGATGATCCGGATCGGGCTGACGCTGCTGCCTGCCGCCTTGCTGCTGGCGCCCGCCGTGGTGGCCGCGCCGGCGCAGCCACTGGGCTGCCTGATCGAACCGTTCAGCGTCTCCGATCTCGGCAGCCCCGTGGTGGGCGTCATCGAGCAGATCCACGTGGAGCGGGGCGACCGCGTGCGCGCGGGGCAGCCGCTCGCGACCTTGCGCGCCGACGTCGAACGCATGTCGGTCAGCGTGGCCGAGGGCCGGGCCCAGGGCCTCGGCGAACTGAAGGCGGCCGAGGCCAATGCGGAACTCGCGCGCCAGAAGCTCGCCCGCGCCGTCGACCTCGCACGGCAGGAATTCATCAGCGCGCAGGCGCTGGAGCAGGCCCGCGCCGAAGCGCTGGTGGCCGAGAACCGCCTGATCCAGGCCCGCGAACAACGCGACATCTACGCCCGCGAGCACGCGCTGGCGCGCGCGCAGCTGGGCCTGCGCACCATCCGCAGCCCCAGCGACGGCGTGGTCGCGGACCGCTATCTCTCCGTGGGCGAACGGGTCGAGGAAAAGGCCATGTTCCGCATTGCCGTGGTCGACCCCCTGCGGGTCGAGGTGGTGATGCCGGCCAGCCTCTATCCCGCCGTGCGCAAGGGCACGCCCATGCGCATCACGCCGGATTTTCCCGGCACGCAGCCGCGCATCGCCACGGTCTCGCTGGTCGACAAGGTGATCGAGGGCGCCAGCAACACCTTCCGCGTGCGCCTGTCGCTGCCCAACCCGGGCAACCAGCTGCCCGCCGGCCTGCGCTGCAAGGCGGACCTCCCCGGCAGCGACGCGTCCGGCGCGCCGCGCCCGGTCTCGCGCTCCACCGCGCCCCCTGCACTGAGCCCGCAGCTGACGCCGAGCCTGCGGGTCACGCCGCGCCTCTGAGGCCAGCATGCTGAAGCACCTGCTGCGACGCCACCGGCCTGCGCGCCCGCGGCGGGTGGCGCTGCACGCGGAGTGGCTGGAGCCGCGGCTGCTGTATTCGGCCGACGCCGGCGCGCTGCTGGCGGCCACCGGCGACCCGCAGCAGGCGCCGGAGACGCGCACCCTCACCACGAGCTACGAATACGGAGCGCAGGCGGCCTCGGTCCCCACCGCGGCGGAAGTGCGCGCGGCATACGCGCTGACGCCGCTGCAGTTCGAAGCGAACGCGGGCCAGCTCGGGGAGGGCGTGGACTTCGCCGCGCTCGGTATCGGCTACGCGGTGCGGCTGGGCGGCGGGCAGGCGGAACTCCTGCTCGATGGCGCGCAAGAGGCGGTGCGGCTGGAACTGGCAGGTGCCGCCCCCGGCACCGCCGAGACCGGGCCACAGCTCGCCACCCGCAGCAATTACCTGGTCGGACAGGACGCGCAGCAGTGGGTCACGGGCGTCGCCAACTACGGCAGCGTCCTGTACCGCGACGTCTACGACGGCATCGACATCCGCTACTACGGCAACCAGAACCAGCTGGAATACGATTTCCTGCTGGCGCCGGGCGCGGATGCGGACAAGCTGCAGCTGCGCTTCCACGGCGTCAGCGGCATGGCGCTGGCGGACAACGGCGACCTGGTGCTGCGGGTCGCGGGCACCGGGCGCGAGATCCGCTTCCAGGCGCCGGTCAGCTACCAGGAGGGCGCGGGCGGGCGCGAGCCGGTCGAAAGCCACTACGAGGTCCAGGCGGACGGTACGGTGCGCATCGTCGTGGGCGCGTACGACGGCAGCCGCGCGCTGG
>DASWUI010000155.1:0-2920 GCA_036401715.1 Ramlibacter sp.
TCGCCGCCCTGCGGCTGGCTGTTCGCGATCGACATCGAGCCGCGCGCGCGCCAGGCGGGCATAGGCACCCGGCTGCTGACCGCGCTGTGCGACGCCCTGCGGGCCGCCGGCGTGCGCAAGCTGCGCACGCTGCTGTCCAGCGACAACACGCTGATCCTGTCCTTCTTCCGCAGCCAGGGCATGATGGCCGCGCCCATGATCCCGCTGGAGATGGACCTGCCGCCGGCGTCGGGGCGCGCATGAAGCTGCAGGTCAACACCATGCTGGCGCTGTGCAGCGTCATGGAATTCGCGGCCGACCCGCAGCGCCACATCCCGGCGGCGGAGATCGCGGAGAAGTACGGCGTGTCGGCGCACCACCTGGCCAAGGTGCTGGCCGAGCTGACGCGTGCCGGCGTGGTCGAGTCGGTGCGCGGCGTCGGCGGCGGCTACCGCTTCGCGGCCAACGCGCGCCGCCTGACGCTCATGGACCTGATCAGCCTGTTCGAGGACGTGGCACCCGCGCACAGGCGCGAGGGCGACGAGGGCACGCCGGTGGACCGCGCGATCGCCGCCATCCTGGGCGAGATCGACCAGATGGCGCGGGCCACCTTCAGCTCGATCACCATCGCCACCATGCTGCAGCTGGTGCAGCGGCAGCAGCAGCAGCGGCCACGCCGGGGCTCCTGAGCTCACGGCAGGGCCTGCCCTTCGGCCGGCTGCGCCAGCCGCAGCAGCCATTCCCAGCCTTCGTCCACTTCCGCCTGCAGCTGCGCAATGGCTTCGGCCGAGAGCCCGCGGTAGCGGCGCTGCAGGGCCAGGTACTCGCCCACGCGCCGCGGCCGCAGTCCATAGTTGAGCGTGTAGCGCATCCCGTGCTCCACCTCGTACAGCGGGAAGGCGCCGCATTCCACCGCGTAGCGCGCGGCGCGCAAGCCGCCGTCGTCGGGCAGGCCCCAGCCTTCCACGCAGGGCACCAGCAGCGTCAGCAGACGGAAGCCCTGGATGCCGCGCGCCTTGTCCACCTTGCGCCGCAGGTCGTCCAGGTGCCCCACGCTGGCGGTGGCCGCGTAGGGCACGCCATGCGCGGCCAGGATCGCGGTGAGGTTCTTCTTGCGCGTGGGCTTGCCCGCCGGCGTGGAGCTGGTGCGGGCGAAGTGCGGCGTGGACGAGGACTTCTGCGCGCCGGTGTTCATGTAGCCCTCGTTGTCCAGGCAGACGTAGAGGATGTTCTCGTTGCGCTCGGCGGCCGAGGACAGCGCCTGCAGGCCGATGTCGTAGGTGCCGCCGTCGCCGGCCAGCACCAGCACCTGGGTGTCCTTGCGTCCCTGCGCGTCGAGCGCGCGGCGCAGGCCGGAGGCGGCGGCGGCGCTCGACTCCAGCGTCGGCTGGTACACCGGGATGCGCAGGGAGCTGTAGGGCTGCGGGCCGGCGATGATCGCCATGCACGAGGGCGGGATCACCGCCATGGCGTCGGGGCCCAGCTGCGCCAGCACGTGCCGGGCGGACAGGGCCTCCATGCAGCCGGGGCAGGCCGCATGGCCGGAGCAGAGCATCGCGGGTGCGCGTTCCATCGTGGTTTGCATCGCCTACCCCCAGGTGGATTCGTCGGCCGGCACGGTGCCCAGCGCCGTGCGCACCAGTTCGCAGATGCGGCGCGGCGGCACGTTCACGCCGCCCACGCCCGCCAGCACGCCAGGCACCCGCGGCCGCGCGTCCAGGCCGTACAGGGCCGAGCGCAGCGCCTGGTGCAGGATGCCGCCCAGGCCGGGCGAGTGGTCGCGGTCCAGCACCAGCACCTGCGGCACGCCCGCGAGCGCCCGCTGCAGCGCGCGCAAGGGCAGCGGCCGCAGCATGCGCAGCTTGAGCAGGCCGGCCGGCACGCCTTCGGCGCGCAGCCCGTCGATCGCCTCGCGCGCGGTGCCGCACATGCTGCCCAGCGCGACGACCACGATGCGCGCGCCGTCGCAGCGGTAGCGCTCCACCAGGCCGTAGGTGCGGCCGGTGAGCTCGCCCCAGGCGCGGTCGGCCTCCTGCGCCACCTCGAGCGCGTCGGCCATCGCCTGCTCCATCGCCTGGCGATGCCGGCAGTACATCTCCTGCGTGACCACGTTGCCCCACGAGGAGCCCACCGCCGTGTCCAGCCGCTCGGCGGGCCGGTAAGGCGGCAGGTAGCGGTCCACCAGTTCCTGCGCCGGCACGCTCACCGGCTCCAGCGAATGCGACACGTAGAAGGCGTCGTGGCTCACCATCACCGGCAGCCGCACCCGCTCGGCGATGCGGAAGGACTGCAGCACCGTGTCCAGCGATTCCTGCGGGCTCTCGCTGTAGAACTGGATCCAGCCGGTGTCGCGCTGCGCGAGGCTGTCGGTCTGGTCCGGCCAGAAGGCCCAGGGCGAGGCCACGGTGCGGTTGACGTTGGCCATGACGATCGGGGCGCGGGCGCCGCTGGCGTAGTGCAGCACCTCGTGCATCAGCAGCAGGCCCTGGGAAGCGGTGGCCGTGAACACCCGGGCGCCGGCCAGCGATGCGGGGATGCACGCGGCCAGCACCGAGTGCTCGGATTCGGGCGTCAGGATCTGCGCATCCATCGCGCCTTGCGCGTGGAACTCGGTGATCTGCTCCAGGATCGGCGTCTGCGGCGTGATCGGGTAGACCGGCACCACCTGCGGCCGCGCCAGGCGCGCGGCCCAGGCGACTGCGTGGTTGCCGTTCAGGAGCAGGGTGGTGTGCCGGGTGTCGCTCATCGCAGTTCCTCCTGCAGCAGCATCGAGCCGGTGGGGCATTCGCGAACGCACACCCCGCAGCCCTTGCAATAGTCGGCCAGCACCGCGTAGCCTGCGGGCCCGTGCGTGACCGCCAGGTCCGGGCAGTACTGCTGGCAGTTGTCGCAGGAGGTGCAGCTGCGGCACGTGAAGCAGCGCGCGGCGTCCGCCTGCCGC
>DASWUI010000156.1:0-4351 GCA_036401715.1 Ramlibacter sp.
GCGCCGGCGCCGCGGCAGGCCAGCCTGTTCGGCTGACGCGTGTACGCCGCGCGGGTCGATCCACCGTGGGACCTCGACGCCTGGCGAACGCAGGCGCGTGCGGCGCTGCAGGCGGGGGCCGAACCGGCGCAGATCGACTGGAGCGACGACGCCGCGCCGTCGCTGCTCGCGCCGACGCCGGTCACCGCGCTGCCGCAAGTGCGCGATGCGCCCGCGGTCCCGGCCGAATTCCTCGCCAGCGCCGCGCGGGTGCTCGCCCACCGCGATCCGCACCGCCACGCGCTGCTGTATCGGCTCCTGTGGCGGCTGGCAAACGGCGAGCCGCGCCTGCTCGGCAACGCGCTCGACGCCGACGTGCACCGCGTGCGCGAACTCGAGAAAGCGGTTCGCCGCGACGTGCACAAGATGAAGGCGTTCGTGCGCTTCCGCGCGGTGCCCGGCGAGCACGAGGCGTACATCGCGTGGTTCGAGCCGGAGCACCACATCGTCGACCTCGCCGCGCCGTTCTTCATGCGCCGCTTCGCCGGCATGCGCTGGGCGATCCTGACCCCGTACCGGCGCGCGATCTGGGACGGTGAGTCGCTGCAGTTCGGCGGCGGTGCGCGCCCCGACGAGGCACCGGCCGACGACGCGCACGAGGCGCTGTGGCAGGCGTACTACGCGCACATTTTCAATCCTGCGCGCCTCAACACGCGGATGATGCGGCAGGAGATGCCGGTCAAGTACTGGCGCCACCTGCCCGAGGTTCATCGGTTGCCGACGCTGGTCCGCGAGGCCGGCCAGCGCGTGCGCGAGATGGCCGAGCGCGACGCGCAGCCGACGCGCAAGCCGGCGATGGTCGCGCGCGCCGCGAAGCAGGTCGCCGCGCTGGAGGGCGAAGGCGACTCGCTGGCCGCGCTGAAGGCGCAGCTGCCCGAATGCCGTGCCTGCCCGCTGTGGCAGCCGGCGACGCAGCCGGTCGCCGGCGAGGGCCCGGCCGATGCGCGGGTGATGGTGGTCGGCGAGCAGCCCGGCGACCAGGAGGACCTGCAGGGCCATCCCTTCGTCGGTCCGGCCGGCAAGCTGCTGTCTCGCGCGCTGGAGGCCGCCGGCATCCCGCGCGAGCAGACCTTCGTCTCGAACGCGGTCAAGCACTTCAAGTTCGAGCTGCGCGGCAAGCGCCGCATCCACAAGAGCCCCACGCAGCGCGAGATCGCCGCCTGCCAGCACTGGCTGGAGGACGAGATCGCGCTGGTCCGGCCCGGCGCCCTGGTGGCGCTGGGCGCGAGCGCGGCGCGCTCGCTGCTGGGGCGGGCGGCCCCGGTGAACGCCAACCGCGGCCAGTGGCTGCCGCGGCCGGATGGACTGGAGGTGCTGGTGACCCTACATCCGTCCGCGCTGCTCCGCGTCGATCCCGAGGATCGCGAGGCGGCGTTCGAAGCGTTCGTCCTGGACCTGCGGCAGGCACGGCGGCTGTTCCGCGGCTGAGGCACGCGGCAGGTCGGCGCAGGCCACCTGCGGCAGCGGGTTCATCCGTTCCTCGATGATGCGCGGGCGGCGCAGGTTGAGCCCGGCACCGTCGGAGCCCTGCAGGCCGATGCCGCCTTGCGGCGGCCCCGCCATGGCCCCGAGGCCGGCCTGCGCGCCCGACATGGCGGGCCGGCCCTGGAACACGGCCGAAGCGTTGGGGCTGAGGTTCATGCTGCCCACGGACTGCTGCCCCCAGGCCTCGACGGCCACGAGCCCCAGCGCGATGACGGCGGCCACGGCGATCCAGTGGCTGGGGTGGTGCGGGTAGTGTTTCATCTCTCGCTCCTTGGATGGGGGAAGTCTGGTCCGCCGGGCGGCGAAAGGAAGAACGCGCGATGCGTCAGAAGGCGTAGGAGGAGGATGTCATTTCGGAAGGACGGGTAGACGTGGGACGGCCTGGACGTCGCCGCCCCCGGGGCGTCGGCGCACAGGTGCAGCGATCGCCAACCGATGACATTCAGTGGAACAAGACACGTCTCTGTTACGCCTGCGCTGCTAAACTCCGCGCGCCTTTCACGCCGTATCGATGACCGTCGCACTCGCAGGACGCGCCCCTGCCACCTTCGAGATCAAGAGCGCCAACCTGCCCCTGGTTGCGCTGCTGCTGAAGTCTCACGACCTCGATCTCCTGGCACTGGAGCTGCGCGGACGCTTCGGTGAGCTTCCCGAATTCTTCGACCACGACCCGCTGGTGATCGACCTGGCGCCGCTCAACGGCGGCGAGGTGGACTTCGCCAGGCTCATCGGCCTGTTGAAGGAGTACAAGGTGATGCCGGTGGCGGTGCGCGGCGGCACCGAGGAGCAGATGCTGGCCGCGCTCGGTTGCGGCCTGGCCTCGGCGCCGGAGGCCGTCGCCCCGGCCGTGCCGCAGAAGCAGGCGGTGAAACAGCCCGAAGCGCCCCGGCCGCCGCCGCCCGCCAGCGCGCTGGTGGTGGACAAGCCCCTGCGCTCCGGCCAGCAGGTCTACGCCCGCGGGCGCGACCTCGTCGTCATGTCCATGGTGAACCCCGGCGCCGAGGTGGTGGCCGACGGCCACATCCACGTGTATGCGCCCCTGCGCGGCAAGGCCATCGCCGGCGCCCGCGGCGACGCCAATGCCCGCATCCTGACCCTGTGCCTGGAGCCCGAGCTGGTCTCCATCGCCGGCGTCTACCGCACCAGCGAGAACCCGCTGCCAGACAACCTCCGCGGCAAGCCCGCCCAGATCCGCCTGCAGGCGGACAAGCTGGTGATGGAGCCGCTGAAAACGTAAAGGAAACCCATGGCCAAGATCATCGTCGTCACCTCCGGCAAGGGCGGCGTCGGCAAGACGACCACCAGCGCCAGCTTCGCCAGCGCCCTGGCCCTGCGCGGGCACAAGACCGCCGTCATCGACTTCGACGTGGGCCTGCGCAACCTGGACCTGATCATGGGCTGCGAGCGCCGCGTGGTCTACGACTTCGTCAACGTGATCCACGGCGAGGCCACGCTCAACCAGGCCCTGATCAAGGACAAGAACTGCGACAACCTGTTCGTGCTGGCCGCCAGCCAGACGCGGGACAAGGAAGCCCTGACCAAGGAAGGGGTGGAGAAGGTCCTGGGCGACCTGGCCGGCATGGGTTTCGAGTACATCGTGTGCGACTCCCCGGCCGGCATCGAGACCGGGGCGCTGATGGCCATGCACTTCGCCGACGAAGCGCTGATCGTGACCAACCCCGAGGTCAGCTCGGTGCGCGACTCCGACCGCATCCTGGGCATGCTGGCGTCCAAGACCAGGCGGGCCATCGAAGGCAAGGAGGCCATCAAGGAACACCTGCTGATCACCCGTTACAACCCGAACCGGGTGGACCAGGGCCACATGCTGTCGCTGGAGGACATCCAGGACATCCTGCGCATCCCCCTGATCGGCGTGATCCCGGAGTCCGAGAGCGTGCTGCAGGCGTCCAACCAGGGCACCCCCGCGGTGCACCTGAAGGGCACGGACGTCAGCGAGGCCTACCAGGACGTCGTCGCCCGCTTCCTCGGCGAGGACCGGCCACTGCGCTTCGTGGACCCGCAGAAGGCCGGCCTGCTCAAGCGCCTGTTCGGGAGGAAGTAAGACATGTCCCTGCTGTCCTTCCTGCTGGGGGAGAAGAAGAAGACGGCCAGCGTCGCCAAGGAGCGGCTGCAGATCATCCTGGCGCACGAGCGCGTGGGCCGCAACCCGGGCGGCGCGCCCGACTACCTGCCGGCCCTGCAGCGCGACCTGGTGGCGGTGATCAGCAAGTACGTGAAGATCGACCCGACGCACCTGAAGGTGAACGTGGAGCGCCAGGACAATCTGGAAGTCCTGGAGGTGAAGATCGAGCTGCCGGAGGTGGCACGCTAACTAGTTCACGAACTGCGGTTTTCCAGTCTTGACAGCCGGTGGCTGTCAAGAGATAAAGCACGGATGAGCAGTCCCCTCGTCGTTCGTGTATCGCATCGCTATAGCGCTCCCGCTGAACGCGTATTCGATGCATGGCTGACACCCGGGCAGGCCTCGCGCTTCCTGTTCCGCACCCGCACCGGCAACGTCATGCGCTGCGAGATCGTGCCGGAAGTCGGCGGCGGCTTCACCGTGACGGACCGCCGCCCCGCCGCCGACGGCGACGAGAGCGTCTTCGACGTGGTGCACATGGGCAAGTACACCGAGCTCACGCGCCCCAGGCGCATCGCCTTCGACCTGACCGTGCTCACCTACACCGAGGACACCACCCGGGTCGTGGTCGACATCACGCCCCTGGGTCCGCAGGCCTGCGAGGTCACCCTGACGCAGGAGCTGTCCCCCCACGAGGGCGGACGCTTCGCGGAGGAAAGCAGCCGCAAGGGCTGGACCAACATG
>DASWUI010000157.1:0-4103 GCA_036401715.1 Ramlibacter sp.
GCGCAGCAGGTTGGTCGAATAGAGCGTCGAGGACTGCTTGGCCAGCCGGCTGGCCAGGTCCGTGTAGCCCACGATGGTGACGCCGTGCTTCACCACGGCCTGTCCGGGCTCGGTCAGCTCGCAGTTGCCGCCCTGCTCGGCCGCCATGTCGACGATCACGCTGCCCGGCTTCATGGACTGCACCATCTCGGCGGTGATGAGCTTGGGCGCCGGCTTGCCGGGGATCAGGGCGGTGGTGATGATGATGTCGGCTTCCCTGGCCTCGCGCGCGTACATGTCCCGCTGCGCCTGCTGGAAGCCTTCGCTCATGACCTTGGCGTAGCCGCCGCCGCCCGAGCCCTCTTCCTCGTAGTCGACCTTCACGAATTCGCCGCCCAGCGAGACGACCTGGTCGGCCACTTCGGCGCGCGTGTCGTTGGCGCGCACGATGGCGCCGAGGTTGGCCGCGGTACCGATCGCGGCCAGGCCGGCGACGCCCGCCCCGGCGATGAAGACGCGCGCCGGCGGGATCTTGCCCGCGGCGGTGACCTGGCCGTTGAAGAAGCGGCCGAAGGCATTGGCGGCCTCGATCACGGCGCGGTAGCCGCTGATGCTGGCCATGGACGTCAGCGCGTCCATCTTCTGGGCGCGGGAGAGCTGGCGCGGCAGCGAGTCGATCGCCAGCACGGTGGCCCGGCGGGCCGCCAGCTGCTGCATCAGCTCGGGGTTCTGGGCCGGCCAGACGAAGCCGATGAGCGTCGCGCCTTCGCGCAGCAGCCCGACTTCGTGCGGGGTCGGCGGGCGCACCTTGAACACGATGTCGGCGCGCGACCACAGCCGCGCGGTGTCCGGCACCACCTCGGCGCCGGCCGCACGGTAGGTATCGTCGGCAAAATTGGCCGCATCGCCCGCGCCGCTTTCCACCGCGACGGAAAATCCCAGCTTGACGAGCTTGGCGACGACGTCGGGGACCGTGGCGACGCGCTTCTCGCCCGGCGCCGTTTCCCTGGGGACGCCGATCAGCAGGGGCGCCCGGGCCGGTTCCGGGCTGAGGGCAACGGGGGATTCACCCGCCGACGGCGCGGCAGGAGCTGCGGTTTGCATGGACTCTTCTCCTCGATCAGGGGGAGCTGTTGATCTTCTGTGGCTGAACCCAAGCTTACATGAAGCCCAGTCGAGCTCCGAAACCCCGCCGCCTCCATGTCCCTCCCCGCCCTCCTCGCGCTTTCCGCGGCGCTGCACCTCTATATCGGGGCCCGCATCGTTCCGGCCGTCCCCGCGTCCGGGGGCATCGCGTTGGCGCTGCTGCTGGTGGCGTCGGTCTTCCTGGTGCCCGCCGGGCTGCTGGCGCGGCGCGTGATGCGGCCCCCGGCGGCCGACCGGCTCACCTGGGCCGGCATGGTCTTCCTGGGGCTGTTCTCCTCGCTGCTGGTGCTCACGCTGCTGCGCGACCTGCTGCTGCTCGGGCTGGCCATCGCCCGCGGGCCGGACCTCGCCGCCGGGACCGGCGCCGCCGTGCCGCTGCTGGCGCTCGCCCTCACGGCCATCGGCTACTTCAACGCCCGGCGCACCGCGCGCGTCAAGCCGGTCACCGTGCGGCTGCCGCGGCTCGCCCCGGCGCTGGAGGGTTTCCGCATCGTCCAGATCAGCGACGTCCACGTGGGGCCGACGATCAAGGAGGACTACCTGCAGGCGATCGTGGACCGCGTGAATGCACTCGAACCCGACGTGGTGGCGATCACCGGCGACCTGGTGGACGGCTCCGTGCCCGAGCTGCGGGCGCACGTGGCGCCGCTGGCCGGGCTGCGCGCGCGCCACGGCGTCTTCTTCGTCACCGGCAACCACGAGTACTACTCCGGCGTGCATGGCTGGCTGCAGGAACTCGGGCGGCTGGGCATCCGCGTGCTGCACAACGAGCACGTGGTGCTGCAGCACCACGGCGCACCGCTGGTGCTCGCGGGCGTTCCCGACTACAGCGGCCACCACTTCGACCCCGGACATGGCAGCGACCCCGCCGCGGCCCTGCGCGGTGCCCCGGAGCATGCCGTGCGCGTGCTGCTGGCGCACCAGCCGCGCACGGCGGCGGCGGCAGCGGCGGCCGGCTTCGACCTGCAGATCTCGGGCCACACGCACGGCGGCCAGTTCCTGCCCTGGACCTTCTTCGTGCCGCTGCAGCAGCCGTACACGGCCGGGCTGCACCAGCTCGGCCGTTTGCAGGTCTACGTCAGCCGTGGAACCGGCTATTGGGGGCCGCCCAAGCGGTTCGGTGCACCATCTGAAATTTCGGACCTTCGCCTGGCGCCGTCCGTCTGAGTCCTACAGGCCGGCGAGGCGTTGTCCGACATGGCTGAGCTAGGGGTGTGCCGAACACTGGCCGGATGGCACGTGCAGCTTTCCTCCCCTTTCCCCTCACCGGCGCCGGCGCCACCAACGTCATCTACCTCGGCGCGGCCCTGTGCCGCCGCAAGTTCGAACTGTTCTATCCCGACGGCTTCGAGGACGAGACCTACCTCGTGGCCGAGCGCTCGCACAAGGAGCGCGCCCACCTCGAGTGGGAGACCGAACTGGGCCCCGCCTCCTTCCGCAAGCTGCTGGCGCGCGGCGAGTTCCGCGCGATCGCGGACGCGGCAGTGCGCATCGAGTCGCGCTCCAACCTCCTGTTTTCCTTCGAGCGGATGGCCCTGCGCGACGCGGTGAAGACGCCGGCGGGCGCGCGGCTGTTCGCCACCGAGCTCTACGCCTTCCTGTACGGCACCGGCTCCCTGCAGCGCCGCTTCAACGACTGGGTGGAGGCGCTGGCCGACCTGCCCCAGCGCCAGAGCAAGGTGCTCACCTGGCCCGTGGCCACGGTGTTCGGCTTCATCGCCCGGCCCGACCGGCACATCTTCTGCAAGCCGCGCGCCACGCGCAAGGCCGCGCACGACTACGGCTACGCGCTCACGTACAGCCCCACGCCTTCGTGGCCGCACTACCAGGACCTGCTGACCTTCGCGGCCGTGATCCGGCGCGACCTGGACCGCAAGCCGGGATTCAAGGCGCGCGACATGATCGACCTGCAGTCCTTCATGTGGGTGCAGGGGGCGGCGGAATACCAGCCCTGAGTCAGCGGCGCGCGCGCAGGCAGCGCACGCCTTCCTCGGCGAGCGGCAGCACGTTGAGGACCAGCACGGCCCCGGCCACGGACAGCAGGTAGGCCGGTGGCCAGGGCTGCGCCTTGGCGTGCAACGCCAGGTCCGGCTCGCCGGCGGCGAACAGCGCCAGCGCCTGGTCCCAGGCCATGACCGCCAGCAAGGCGAGCACCAGCAGCGGCAGCAGCTCCATGAAGCTGTGCACCATCTGCTCGAAGGGACGCACCTCGCGCCGCGGCACCGTGTAGCGCAGCTCGACGAAGGTGGTCGCCTCGTGCGCCAGGAAGGCGGCGAACACCAGCAGCAGGACGGCGGCATTCACCTCCAGCAGGCCCACCGCGGCCAGCGCCGCGCCCGCCTGCGCGAACAGCAGCCAGTGGAAGAGGTTCTCGGGCAGTCCGCTGGTGCGCTCGATGGCGGTGCGGCGGTGGCACCACCAGTCGACCAGGCCCGCGACGATCCACAAGGGGACCACCGCGTACATCAGCAGCAGGCGGGCGGCTTGCTCCGCGTTCATGGGGCGAACTGCTCGGTGCCCACCAGCCCGATCTTCACCAGGCCGGCGCGCTGCGCGCTGGTGAGCACGGCGGCCACCGGCTCGTACTTGGCGCGCCGGTCGGCGCGCACGTGGATCTCCGGCTGGTCCGCTTGCGCCGCCGCCTCGCGCAGCCGCGCGTCCAGCGCAGCGCGGTCCGCCAGCGGCTCGCCGTTCCACAGCACCTGGCCGGCCGGGTTCACCTCCAGCTGCACGACCTGCGGCGGGACCTCCGGCCGCGGCGCCTTGCGGCCCGGCATCTCCAGCCCCACCGAATGCAGCTGGATGGGAATGGTGATGATCAGCATCACCAGCAGCACGAGCAGGACGTCGACCAGGGGCGTGGTGTTGATGTCCACCATCGGCTCGGGATCGGGTTCGGTGCCGGCGCGGATGTGCATGGCTCAGCGCGCCGGCGGCTCGGTCAGGAAGCCGATGCGGGCGATGCCCGCCTGCTGCGC
>DASWUI010000158.1:0-2031 GCA_036401715.1 Ramlibacter sp.
TGACGCACAAATCCAGCGCCTGCCGCACCTCCTCGCTGGCCAGGCCCTGCGGCCCCAGCTGGCCGGACAGGGCCAGGCGCAGGGTGTTGGCACGCCCGCGTGTGAGGTGCTTCTCGTCGCGCGTCACGCGGTAGCTGGGGCACATGGTGCCGGTGTCGAACTTGCGGCAGTGGCCGTTGTTGTTGCACATCTCCACCGCCTTGGCGAAGCCCTTGGCGGGGTCGCCGCCGGTGCCCGGCGCGGTGGTCTGCTCGGTGGCGGGATCGTTCTGCACGTCCCAGGCGCTCCAGTCCAGCGCCGGCTGCAGCGGGATCACCTTGTACGAGGGCGGAAAGCGCATCAGCCGCGTGTCGTCCATGCGCGGCGGATCGATGATGCGCTTGGGCGACAGCAGCCCGATCGGGTCGAACATGCGCTTGATCTCGCCGAAGGCGGCGTCGATCGCCGGGCCGAACTGCCAGCGGATCCACTCGCCGCGGCACAGGCCGTCGCCGTGCTCGCCGGAGTAGGCGCCCTTGTACTTGCGCACCAGTTCGGAGGCTTCCTCGGCGATGCGGCGCATCTCGGGCGCGCCGTTGCGCCGCATGTCGAGGATGGGCCGCACGTGCAGCGTGCCGACCGACGCATGGGCATACCAGGTGCCCTTGGTGCCGTGCTTGCGGAACACCTGCGTCAGCGCATCGGTGTACTCGGCCAGGTGCGCGAGCGGCACGGCGCAGTCCTCGATGAAGGACACCGGCTTGCCGTCGCCCTTGAGGCTCATCATGATGTTGAGGCCGGCCTTGCGTACCTCCCACAGGTTCTTCTGCGGGACTTCCTCGGGCATCAGCACCACCGAGTTCGGCAGGCCCAGGTCGCCCATCAGCGCTTCCAGGTCCTCGAGCTTGCGCAGCAGCGCGGGCTTGTCGGCGCCGGCGAACTCGACCAGCAGCACGGCATCGGGCTCGCCGATCAGCGCGGTGCGCACCGTCGGCGCGAAGGCCGGGTTCTGCAGCGACAGCTCGATCATGGTGCGGTCCACCAGTTCGACCGCGGTGAGCGTGCCGTCGGCGCCCAGCTTCACGATGTGCTGGGCCGAATCCATCGCCTGGTAGAAGGTCGGGAAGTTCACCACCCCCAGTACCTTGTGCTTCGGCAGCTCCGACAGCCGCAGCTTGAGGCTGCGCGTGAGCGCCAGCGTGCCTTCGCTGCCGACGAGCAGGTGCGCGAGGTTGACGCTGCCGTCCGTCGTGTACGGCTTCTCGTTCTGGTTGTGGAAGACGTCCAGGTTGTAGCCGGCGACGCGGCGCAGCACCTTGGGCCAGCGCGCCTCGATCTCGGGCTTGAGGGCCATGGCGAGCTCGCGCACGCGCTCGCCCAGCATGCGTGCCGTGCCGGTCGCTTCCTCGAAGCGGCCGAAGGTATGCAGCGCCCCGTCGGAAGTCCAGGCCTGCGCCCCCAGCACGTTGTGCACCATGTTGCCGTAGGCGATGCTGCGGCTGCCGCAGGAGTTGTTGCCGGCCATGCCGCCCAGCGTGGCCTGCGCCGCGGTGGATACGTCCACGGGGTACCACAGGCCCGTCTTCTTCAGCTGCGCGTTGAGGTGGTCCAGCACGATGCCGGGCTCCACCGTCACGGTGCGGTTGGCCGCGTCGACTTCCAGCACGTTGCGCACGTGCTTGGAGAAGTCGATGACCAGGCCCGCGCCGACGGTCTGGCCGCACTGGCTGGTGCCGCCGCCACGCGGCACCACCGGCACCTTCAGGTCGCGGCAGATGTCCAGGGCGATGCGCGCGTCCTCGGAGCTGCGCGGCACGAACACCCCCACCGGCATCACCTGGTAGATGGAGGCGTCCGTGGCGTAGCGACCGCGGTCGGCCGGGGAGAACAGCACTTCGCCGGAGGTTTCGGCGGCCAGGCGCTGCGCCAGCCGGCCCGCGACCTCGTTGCTGGCCTGCGCGACCGTGTCGTACGCGCCCGCCGCGGCGTCGCGCGCAACCTTCAGGGGCAGGGGCGCGTTCATCGCCGAACCTCCCCCAGGATTGCCCGCTG
>DASWUI010000159.1:0-1851 GCA_036401715.1 Ramlibacter sp.
CGGGGTGGCCAACACCATGCCGGTGTTCGCCGCGTTCTTCGTGCTCTTCGCCATGGCCAACTCGGGCCTGCCGGGCACCAGCGGCTTCGTGGGCGAGTTCTTCGTGATCCTCGGCACCATCAAGGTGAGCTTCTGGTACACCTTCCTCGCCGCCACCACGCTCATCACCGGCGCCGCGTACACCCTCTGGCTGGTCAAGCGCGTGATCTACGGCGCGGTCGCCAACGACCACGTCGCGGCGCTGAAGGACGTCGGGCGCCGCGAGCTCGTGTTCCTGGCGCTCCTGGCCGTCGCGGTCCTCTGGATGGGCCTGCATCCCAAGCCCCTGGCCGACGTCATGAACCCCACCCTCCAGGAGCTGCTGCGCCACGTCATGCAGTCGAAGGTGTCCTGATGAATACCGCCACCTTCTCGCTCGCCACGCTCGCCCCGGCCATGCCGGAGATCGTGCTGTCGCTGCTGGTCTTCCTGCTGCTGATCGTGGACGTGTTCACCAAGGACAGCCCGCGCCCGACCACCTACTACCTCACGATCCTGAGCCTCATCGGCACGGCGGCGCTGACCGCCACGACGCTGGGGCAGCCGACGGTGGCGACGTTCCAGGGCCTGTTCGTCTCCGACCTGATGTCGCAGTCGCTCAAGGTCGCGATGCTGCTCACGGTCGCCGCCACCCTGATGATGAGCCGCAGCTACCTCGAGGCGCGCGGCATGCTGAGCGGGGAGTTCCTGTGCCTGTCCGTCTTCAGCGCCATCGGCATGATGGTGATGATCTCGGCGCAGCACTTCCTCACGCTCTACCTGGGCCTGGAGCTCATGGCGCTGTCGCAGTACGCCGTGGTGGCGCTGCAGCGCGACTCGGTGCGCGCCACCGAGGCGGGCATGAAGTACTTCGTGCTGGGAGCGCTCTCCTCGGGCCTGCTGCTCTACGGCCTGTCCATGGTCTACGGCGCCACCGGCTCGCTGGAGCTCACGCGCGTGGCCTACTCGATCGAGCACGGCCAGGCTCACCAGATGCTCGCGGTATTCGGCCTGGTCTTCGTGGTGGCGGGCATCGCCTTCAAGCTGGGCAACGCGCCCTTCCACATGTGGATCCCGGACGTGTACCACGGCGCCTCCACGCCGGCCACGCTGCTGGTCGGCGCCGCGCCCAAGATCGCCGCCTTCGCCTTCATCATGCGGCTGCTGGCCAACGGCCTGCAGGGCCTGACCGCGGACTGGCAGCAGATGCTGGTGGTGCTGGCGGTGCTCTCGCTGCTGGTGGGCAACGTGGTCGCCATCGCGCAGATGAACCTGAAGCGGATGCTCGCCTACTCGACCATCTCGCACATGGGCTTCCTGGTGCTGGGCATCCTCGCGGGCACCGGCAACGGCTACAGCTCGGCGATGTTCTACGTGATCGTCTACGCGATCACGACACTCGGCTCCTTCGGCATGATCCTGCTGCTGTCGCGCGCCGGGTTCGAGTCCGAGAACATCGACGACTTCAGGGGCCTCAACCAGAAGTCGAAGTGGTACGCCTTCGTGATGATGGTGCTCATGTTCTCGCTCACGGGGCTGCCGCCGACCGCGGGGTTCTTCGCCAAGCTCGCGGTGCTGCAGGCGGTGCTCGAGGCGGGCTACACCTGGCTGGTGGTCTACGCGGTGCTGCTCTCGGTGGTGGGCGCCTTCTACTACCTGCGCATCGTGAAGCTGATGTACATGGATCCGCCCGGCGCCGAGCTCACCATCGACCCGCGCGCCGAGACGCGCTGGGTGCTCTCCGCCACCGCCGTCGCCACGCTCTTCCTGGGAATCCTGCCCGCGCCGCTGATGGACCTGTGCGTGCGGGCCATCACCGCCTCGATGTGACGG
>DASWUI010000160.1:0-1526 GCA_036401715.1 Ramlibacter sp.
CCGTGAGGGCGGCCGCTTGCAGCAGCGCGCGTTTCTTCAGGTCGGTCATGTCAATTCCCTCTTCTCGGGGTCGGTTGGAGCGAAACGGCGATTATGAGCCGGGATAGAAAGGCTTTCCCAGCGAGGCGGGCATGTTGACCCGGATCCAGGCGGGGTTGCGGGAGATCAGCGCCAGCACCACGATGGTCGCCACGTAAGGCAGCATGTTGAGGAACTCGCTGGGCACCTCCACGCCGCTGCCCTGCAGGTGGAACTGCAGCATGGTGACGCCGCCGAACAGGTAGGCCCCCAGCAGCACGCGCGCCGGCCGCCAGGTCGCGAAGGTGGTGAGCGCCAGCGCGATCCAGCCCTTGCCGGCCACCATGCCTTCCACCCACAGGGGCGTGTAGATGATGGAGATGTAGGCACCGGCCAGCCCGCACAGCGCGCCGCCGGCCACCACCGCCAGCAGCCGGATGCGCCGCACCGGGTAGCCCAGCGCGTGCGCCGATTCGGGCGACTCGCCCACCGAACGCAGCACCAGCCCCGAGCGCGACCGGTAGAGGAACCACACCAGCCAGGCCACCAGCGCGATCGCCCCGTACACCATGGGGTGCTGGCGGAACAGCGCCGGGCCCAGCACCGGGATGTCGCCCAGCAGCGGCAGCGAGAAATGCGGCCGCTCCGGCAGCTTCTCCTGCACGTAGGTGATCCCCGCGAAGGCGGAGAAGCCCGCGCCGAAGAGACTGAGCGCCAGCCCGGTCGCGTACTGGTTGGTATTCATCCAGATCACCAGCAGGCCGAAGGCGGCGGCGAGCAGCGCGCCGGCGCCCATGCCCGCCGCAAAGCCGATCCAGTCGCTGCCGCTGTGCACGACGGCGGCGAAGCCCGCGATCGCCGCGCACAGCATCATGCCTTCGGCGCCCAGGTTGACGATGCCGGCCTTCTCGTTGATCAACAGGCCCAGCGCGGCGATCGCCAGCACCGTGCCGGCATTGAGCATGGAAGCGAAGAGGAGTGCGTAGCTGTCCATGTCAGGCGGCCTTGGCGGTGTCGGGGAACGGGCGGATGCGGTAGGCCATCAGCGTGTCGCATGCGAGCAGCGTGAACAGCAGCAGCCCCTGGAACACGCCGGTCAGCGACTTGGGCAAGCCCAGGCGCGACTGCGCCAGCTCGCCGCCGATGTAGAACATGCTCATGAGGATGGCCGAGAACACCATGCCCACCGGGTGCAGGCGGCCGACGAAGGCGACGATGATCGCCGCGAAGCCGTAGCCGGCCGGCACGTAGGGCGTGAGCTGGCCGATCGGGCCGGCCACTTCCAGTCCGCCGGCCAGTCCCGCGGCGCCCCCGGACACCAGCAGCGCCGTCCACAGCGCCTTGCGCGAGGAGAAACCGGCGTAGCGCGCCGCCGCGGGGGCGAGGCCGCCTACCTGCTGCGCAAAGCCCGCGCGGGTGCGGAACAGGTAGATCCACAACGCGGCCACCCCGGCCAGCGCGATCAGCACGCCGACGTTCACGCGCATGCCCTGCACCAGGCGCGGCAC
>DASWUI010000161.1:0-1559 GCA_036401715.1 Ramlibacter sp.
CGCCATCGCCGCCCGCGGCGCGATGCCGCCGATGCCGGCGGGCGAGCTGGCCCGCACGCCTGAAGAGGCCGCAGCCCAGCACCACCGCCGCGTGCGGCTGGCCGGCCGGTGGCGCGCGGACCACACCGTGTTCCTCGACAACCGGCAGATGGCCGGCCGCCAGGGCTTCTACGTGGTCACGCCGCTGAAGCTGGCCGGCAGCAGCGCCGTGGTGCTGGTGCAGCGCGGCTGGGCGCCCCGGAACTTCACCCGGCGCGAGCTGCTGCCGCCGGTGCGCACGCCGGAGGGCAGCGTCGAGGTCCGCGGCCGCTTGGCCCCGCCGCCGGCCAAGCTATACGCCTTCGATACGGATGAGAAGGGCGCGATCCGGCAAAATCTCGACCTGGCCCGATTCCGCGCGGAAACCGGCCTGCCCCTGCTGCCGCTGTCCGTGCAGCAGCTGGGCGCGCCTTCCGAAGGCCTGCTGCGCCAGTGGCCGCAGGCCGCCAGCGGCGCCGGGAAGAACTACGGCTACGCCTTCCAGTGGTGGGCCCTCGCCGCGCTGATCGCCATCCTTTATGTCTGGTTCCAATTCGTCGTCCCCCGCCGCCGCCAAGCCCGGGCTCCTTGAGCAGCCGCTCGGCCTGACCGTGCACTCGCTGCCGGTGCCGCAGGAAGCGGCGCTGGCCGACGAGCAGCGCACCCGCCGCGGCCGCTGGAAGATGCTGCTGGTGGCGCTGGTGTGCGCCGCGCCGGTGATCGCCTCCTACTTCACCTACTACGTCGTGCGGCCGGAGGGACGGCGCAGCTACGGCGAGCTGGTCGAGCCGCAGCGGCCCATCCCGTCCATCACCGGCCGCACGCTGGAAGGCAAGACCGTGAGCCTGCCGTCCCTGCAGGGCCAGTGGCTGCTGGTGAGCGTGGCCGGCGGCGCCTGCGACGCGCAGTGCGAGCGGCACCTGTACCTGCAGCGCCAGCTGCGCGAGGGCCTGGGCAAGGACAAGGACCGCCTGGACTGGGTCTGGCTGGTGCCCGACGAGGTGCCGGTGCGCCCCGAGCTGCAGCCGGCGCTGCAGCAGGCCACGGTGCTGCGGGTGGACGCCGGCCAGCTGGCGCAATGGCTCTCCCCCGCCCAGGGCCGGCAGCTCGCCGAGCACCTCTACGTGGTCGACCCCATGGGCCACTGGATGATGCGTTTTCCGCCCGGCGACGACCTCGACGCGGCCGCCAAGGTGCGCCGCGACCTGGGCCGCCTGATGCGCGCCTCGGCCGGCTGGGACCAGCCCGGACGCCCGGAAGCGAAATGAACGACGCGTCCCTCTACGACCTCGCGCCGGCGCTGCGCCTGGCGCTGCTGGGCATCGCGGTGGCCGCCGGACCGCTCGCCTGGGTCTGGCTGCGCAACAAGAATGCCGCCCCCGCGCACCGGCTGGCGGCGCTGACGCTGCTCACGCTGTTCCTCACCTTCGACCTGGTGCTGTTCGGCGCCTTCACGCGCCTGACCGACTCGGGCCTGGGCTGCCCCGACTGGCCCGGCTGCTACGGCAATGCCAGCCCCACCGGCGCGCTGGAGCAGATCC
>DASWUI010000162.1:0-5815 GCA_036401715.1 Ramlibacter sp.
GGAGCGGCGCTCCACTCCACCTTGTGCGGCGGCACCTGCCGGGCGAGCAGGCGCGTGGCCTCGTTGTGGAAACCGGCGACATCGACCTGGTGCGACAGCGGGACTTGCACGGACAACGGCATCACGTGAGGAGACACCAACATTGTGCGCGCCGCGCGGCGAACGCGGGGAACTTTGTTGCAATTTTTCGTTCCGCGGCGGGAACAAAAATGCGCGGCGCTCGTGACTCGCGGGTCGAGCCCGCAATGGCATGATGGCCGCGTGCCCCGAGCGCGGGCGGGGCGCTCAGCTCGAAGGCAGGAAGCCTTCGACCGACAGGTAGCGCTCGCCGGTGTCGTAGTTGAAGCCCAGGATGGTGGCGCCGGCCGGGATGTCCTTGAGCTTCTGGGCGATGGCCGCCAGCGTCGCGCCCGAGGAGATCCCCACCAGCATGCCTTCCTCGCGCGCGGCGCGCCGCGCCATCTCGCGCGCCGGTTCCGCGTCCACCTGGATCACGCCGTCGAGCAGCGAGGTGTCCATGATCTTCGGGATGAAGCCCGCGCCTATGCCCTGGATCGGGTGGGGCGAAGGCTGGCCGCCGGAGAGCACGGGCGAAGCCACCGGCTCCACCGCGAACACCTTCAGCTGACGGAAGCGCTGCTTGAGCACCTTCGCGCAGGCCGTGATGTGGCCGCCGGTGCCCACGCCGGTGATGAGGTAGTCCAGGCCGTCCGGGAAGTCCTCGGCGATCTCGCGCGCCGTGGTGCGCTCGTGCACCTCGACGTTCGCCTGGTTCTCGAACTGCTGGGGGATCCAGGAGCCGGGGGTCTGCGCGGCGAGTTCCTGCGCTCGCGCGATCGCGCCCTTCATGCCTTTTTCGCGCGGCGTGAGGTCGAAGCTCGCGCCGTAGGCCAGCATCAGCCGGCGCCGCTCGATCGACATGCTGTCCGGCATCACGAGGACCAGCTTGTAGCCCTTGACCGCGGCGACCATCGCCAGGCCGATGCCCGTGTTGCCCGAGGTGGGCTCGATGATCGTGCCCCCCGGCTTGAGCCTGCCGCTCTTCTCGGCGTCCTCCACCATGGACAGGGCGATGCGGTCCTTGATGGAGCCGCCCGGGTTGGCGCGCTCGGATTTCACCCAGACCTGGTGGCTGGTGCCGAACAGGCGGTTGATGCGGACATGCGGCGTGCGGCCGATCGTGTCGAGGATGCTGTTGGCCTTCATGGGTCTCTCCTTCACCGGGGAAGGACCGCATTGTGCCGTCAGGCGGCAGGCATGAGCTGTACGCACTTGCGCGAAAGCCGCTGCACGGCCGTGCGCAGCTCCGCGTGCAGCGCCTGCACTTCCGCAGGATCGGCTTCCGGGTGCTGCACGCCCTTCCAGATGCCGTGCAGGAGCTCGAAGTGCCGGATCGTCACCTCGACCCGGGCGACCGAAATGGACGGCAGGGCAGCGGCGCACAGGCGCATCTCGTCCATGCGGCGGCTCACGCGCAGGTACAGCTCGGGATCGAACCGGGCGCGCACCATCGCGGCGACGTCCTGTTCGCAGGCGTCGAGCGCGGCGGCAAGCTGGAATGCGAGGGCGCCGAGAGCCGGTGCGTGGGACGCGGACATGCGGCGAGTTCAAGGAGCCGAGTGCTCGTCCATAGCCGCGCCGAGGAAAAATGGCGCGGCGCCTACGCACCGCGCCGGCGTGCGGCGCGGAAAATGGCCCATGAATCCCGAGTTCGAGCACGTCGTGGTGATCGGCGCCTCCGCCGGCGGCGTCAATGCGCTGCTGGAAATCAGCAGGCAGATGCCCCGCTTCTTCTCCGCGCCCGTGTGCATCGTGCAGCACGTGGGGAACAATCCCAGCCTCCTGCCGGAGCTGCTGCGCTATCGCGGCCCGAACCACGCGATGCACGTGGAAGACGGCCAGCGCCTGACCAGCGGCACGCTGCACGTCGCGCCGCCGGACCACCACATGCTCCTGGAAGGCGACACGCTGCGCCTCACGCACGGGCCCAAGGAGAACCACGCGCGGCCCGCGATCGACCCGCTGTTCCGCAGCGCCGCCGCGAGCTGGGGGCCGCGCGTGATCGGCGTGATCCTCACCGGGCAGATGGACGACGGGGCCGCGGGACTGAAGGCCGTCCACGACTGCGGTGGCATCACGATCGTGCAGGATCCGGCCAGCGCGGTGGAGCCCGAGATGCCGCGCAACGCGCTGGCGGCGGTGCCGGCGGACCATTGCGTCCCGCTGGCGGAAATCGCGCCGCTGCTGCACCGGCTGGTCGGCACCCGGGCGCCGCCGCCCCAGGCTGCAGTGCCGCAGCATGTCGTTCGCGAAGTGGCGATCAACCAGGGAGACGCCACCATGGAGAACCTTGCCGCGATCGCGACGCCCTCAGCGCTCACCTGCCCCGACGGCGGCGGCAGCCTGTGGGAAATGAAGGATGCCAGGCCGCTGCGCTACCGCTGCCACACGGGGCATGCCTTCTCCTCGGCCAGCCTCGGGCGCTCGCAGCAGGAAGGTGCCGAGCTGGCCTTGCGCAACGGGGTGCGCGCGCTGCGCGAGCGCGAGCTGCTGCTGCGCCGGGTCGCCGCCATCGCGCAGGCCACCGGCGATGCCGCACAGGCCGCGGCAGGCCTGGCGCACGCCGACCGCCTGCGGGCGCAGATCCGCGAACTGGTCGACATGGTCGACGAGAAGGCGCACCGCAGCGAGGTGGGCACCACCGCATAATCGTTTCCTCCAACCAAGGGACAGGATGAGCAGCGAGACGAAGGCGGACAGCGCGCAGCAGGACCTGGCCGACCAGATCGACAACGTGGTCCCTTCGCACGGCTACCGCAAGGTCCCCATCGTGGGGCTCGGGGGGTCCGCCGGCAGCATCGAGGCGCTGCAGTCCTTCTTCGCCACCATGCCGCCCCGGTCGGGCCTGGCCTTCGTGGTGGTCATCCACCTTTCCAGCGAGCACGAGAGCGTGCTCAACGAAGTGCTCCAGCGCTGCACCCGCATGCGCGTCGTCAAGGTCGCCGGCAGCCTCAAGGTCGAACCGGACACGGTGTACGTGATCCCCCAGGGGAGGACCCTGAGGTCCGAGGGCGGCGACCTGCGGCTCGGCACCATTCCCGACGGCAAGCGGAACGTCGTGGTCGACATCTTCTTCCGCACCCTGGCCGACAGCCATGGCGCGCACGCGGCGGCGGTGGTGCTCTCGGGGCTGGACGGGGACGGCTCGATCGGCGTCAAGCGGATCAAGGAGCGCGGCGGCCTGACCGTCGCGCAGGACCCCGACCAGGCGCAGCACGCCAGCATGCCGCGCTCGGCCATCGCGACCGGCATGGTCGACTGGGTGCTGCCGGTGTCGGAGATGCCGGCCCGGCTGCTCTCGTACTTCCGGCTGGAAACCGCCGTGGAGCTGCCGCCGGAGGAAGTCGGCGAAGGTCCCGCCGCCGGCCGCGAGCTGGAGGAAGGGCAGCTGCGCGACGTGCTCGCCATGCTGCGCACGCGCACGGGGCGGGATTTCGCCAACTACAAGCGGGCCACCGTGCTGCGCCGCATCGGCCGCCGCATGCAGGTCAACGGGATCGACAACCTGGGCGGATACCTCAACTGCCTGCGCACGCGGCCCGGCGAATGCAACGCGCTGCTGCAGGACCTCCTGATCAGCGTGACCAATTTCTTCCGCGACCCCGACTGCTTCGCGGCCCTCGAAGGCCGCATCCCCGGGCTGTTCGCCGGCAAGGGGCCCGGCGACACCGTCCGCGTCTGGGTGGTGGCCTGCGCCACCGGCGAGGAGGCCTACAGCATCGCGATGCTGCTGGCCGACCACGCGCGCACGCTGGATGCGCCGCCCATGATCCAGGTGTTCGCCACCGACCTGGACCACGAGGCGGTGCAGGTCGCGCGCGAAGGCGTCTACCCCGCCGCGATCGCCGCCGACGTGAGCGAGGACCGGTTGCGGCGCTTTTTCGTGCAGGAGCACCGCGGCTACCGGATCCGCCGCGAGCTGCGCGAGATCGTGCTGTTCGCCGTCCACGACGTGCTGCGCGACTCGCCCTTCTCGCGGCTGAACCTGGTCAGCTGCCGCAACCTGCTGATCTACCTGACGCGCGAAGCGCAGGGGCGCCTGCTGGACACGCTGCATTTCGCGCTGGTGCCCGGCGGCCTGCTGTTCCTCGGCTCGTCCGAGTCGATCGACGAGAACAGCCCGCAGTTCGCGCTGGCCGACAAGAAGCACCGCATCTTCGAGCAGAGGCCGCTGTCGCGTGGCGGGCTGCCGCTGCCGCTGCCGCAGCCCTCGGCGACCCTGGCGCGCGCCCTCGAAGCGCAGCAGTCCGCCCGCGGCGGGCCCGCCCTGCCCCTGCATGCCCTGGACCCGGCCCCCGGCCTGGCTTCGCTGGGCCGCGACTCCCTGCGCGCGCGGGAGACCGCGGAGCGGCCGGCCGCGTGGGCCGACATGCACCTGCAGTTGCTGGAGCAGCTCGCCCCCCCGTCCGTGCTGGTCAACGGGGTGCACGATATCGTGCACCTGTCGCCCAGCGCCGGCCGCTTCCTGCAGATGGGAGGGGGCGAGCCGAGCCGCAATCTCCTGCGGGCCCTGCCGGCGGCGCTGCGCGTGGACGTCCGCGCGGCGCTCTACCAGGCCGCGCAGCAGGGACAGGAAGTGCGATTGCCGCCCGTCAAGCTGGACATGGCGGGGGGAAGCGCCGTCACTTCCGTGCGGATCATCCCTTCGCACGAAGCGGGCGAGCCCCTGATCCTGGTCCTTTTCGACAGCAGCCACCCCGGCGGCGAGACGGCGGAGGCCAAGGAAGCCCGCCTGGAGGCGGACCCGATCGCCCGCCACCTCGATGCGGAGATCGAGCGGCTCAAGGTCCAGCTGCGCGACACCGTGGAGCAGTACGAAGCCTCCAGCGAGGAGCTCAAGGCGAGCAACGAGGAACTGCAGGCCATGAACGAGGAGCTGCGCGCCGCCACCGAGGAACTGGAGACCAGCCGCGAGGAGCTGCAGTCGATCAACGAGGAGCTGACCACCGTCAACCATGAGCTCAAGAACAAGGTCGAGCAGCTGGGCCACGCCAACACGGACATGCAGAACCTGATGGCCGCCACGCAGATCGCGACCGTGTTCCTGGACCGCGACCTGCGCATCCTGCGCTACACGCCCGCGGCCGTCGCCCTCTTCAACCTGATTCCCACCGACGTGGGGCGGCCGCTCACCGACATGGCCACGCAGCTGGATTACCCGCAGCTCGGCGAGGACGCGCAGCGGGTGCTGCAGAAGCTGGTGCCGATCGAGCGCGAGGTGGGCCAGTCCGGCGGCAGCTGGTACCTGGCGCGCCTGGTGCCCTACCGCACGGCGGACGACCGCATCGCCGGCCTCGTCTTCACCTTCATCGACATCACCGAGCGCAAGCGCGGCGAGGAAGTGCAACTGTGGCTGGCGGCGATCGTCTCGGCGACCAGCGACGCCATCATCAGCTTCGCGCTCGACCAGACCATCCTGAGCTGGAACGCGGGTGCGCAGCGGCTGTTCGGCTACCTGCCCGAGGAGGCCATCGGCCAGCCGCTGCAGATCCTGGCGCCGGACGCAAAGGCACGTGCCGACATGGATCACCTGGTGGCCGAGGCGGCCGCCGGGCGCAGCGTGACCAACCACGAGGCCGTGCGCCGGCGCAAGGACGGCAGCGAGGTGCACGTCGCGCTCGCGGTGTCGCCGGTGCGCGAGGCCGACGGGCACGTGCAGGCGGGCACGGCGATCGCGCGCGACATCTCCTCCAGCCGCGCGGCGGCCGAGGCGCTGCGGCAAAGCGAGGAGCGGCTGCGCCTCGTGATGGAAAAC
>DASWUI010000163.1:0-2376 GCA_036401715.1 Ramlibacter sp.
CAGCACGCCGGCGGCGAGCGCGCGGTCCAGCCGCAGGCCCGCTTCCTGCGGGTCGCCGGCGGCGAGCGCGATGGCCGTCTCCACGCCGAAGTCTTCCGCCGCGAGCGCGAGGCGGCGCAGCGCGTCCAGCGCGCCTTCCTCCACGTCGCACAGGCGGGCGGCGATGGCCGAGGCCAGGTCGCGCGGCCATTGCCCGGCGGCCGCGCCCGCTGCCCGTGCGAGTTCCACCACCGCGAAGGGAAGGCCTTCGGCCCGGCGCGCCACGGCGGCGGCATCCGCGGGCTGCGCGGACCCGGTGCGGCTGGCCAGCAGCGCCGCTTCGTCCGGCGAGAGCGCGGGCAGGTCGATGGCCTCCAGGGTGCCCGCGCGCAGCATGCGGGCGACGTGCCGCTCGAGCGCTTCCGGCAGTTGCGGCCGGCACGCGAGCAACACGAACAGCGGCGGGCCGCTGGCCGCCAGCTGCATCAGCAGTTCGGCACTGCTGTCGTCCGCGGCATGGGCATCGTCGACCACCAGCAGCACCGGCTTGCCCGCCGCACCGGCCAGCAGCAGCCGGCGCACCGCGCCCACGACCTGGTGGCGCCCGATGGGCAGCGGCAGGGGCTGCGGCTCGCCTGCCGCCGGTGTCATCGCCGCCAGCACCGCCTGCGCATGCGTCCCGATCGCTTCCCGCAGGGCGGCGCCCCCGGCCTGCAGCAGCGGCTCGACCAGGTCGGCGGCCAGCCCGTAGGGGCGCGTCCAGTCGCCCGCCTGCACCAGGCGCACCTCCCAGCCGAGCCCGCGCGCCTCCTGGGCGAGGCGCCGGCAGAAGGCCGTCTTGCCCATGCCCGCCGTCGCGCGCAGCAATGCGGCGCCCGGCCCCCCGGCCGCCGCATTGCGCAGCAGGGCCAGCATGCGCACCAGCTCCAGTGCACGGCCGACAAAGGCGGGCGAGTCGCCCTGCAGGCCCGCAACGCATTCCCGGTAGAGCGCTTCCACCTGCGGGCCGGGCTTCACGCCCAGGGATTGCTGGAGGTGGTCGCGCAGGTGCCCGTACCAGCGCAGCGCCGCCGAGCGCCGGCCCGCGTCCAGCTCCGCGCGCATCAGGGCGAGGTGCGCGGCCTCGTCGCCGGGCTCTTCCTGCACCAGGCGCTCCAGCTCGCCGGCCTGTCGCAGCAGGCGCAGGTACTTGTCGCGCAGGCGCTGGCGCGGGGCTTCGGTCCACGGTTCGTAGCGCGCCTCGGGCAGCAGGTCGCCGGCGTAGAGCTGCGCGGCCGCGCGGCAGGATGCCGGGTCGCGGGCGGCGAGCGCCTCGTCCGCGGCACGCTCGAAGCGCAGCGCGTCGCAGTCCACGCTGCGCCCGGGCAGCAGGAAGACGCGGCCGCCGCGCAGCACCAGGGCATCGGCCTGCCCGATGTACTGGCGCGCATGGTGCGCCGCCTTGCGCAGGTTGGCGCTGCCCGCCGCCGGGTCGAGGTGGGGCCAGAGCGCTTCGACCACCTGTTCGTTGAGCAGGCTGTGCTGCGGCTGCAAGCTCAGCAGCTGCAGCAGTTCACCCGCGCGCCGCGTCAGCGCGGGCCCGGAGGCGGGCGGCTGCCCGGCGCCGCCGACATCCAGGCAGAACCGCCCGAGCAGCCGGATCGACACGGGTGCTGCTTGCATCGCTTTTCCTCCTGCCCGGCGGCGCGCGCCGGGAACGTTTCAGGAACACGCAGCGTGGAGCATGCCTGACCAGGGTACCGCCGGTGCCCGGGAACACCCCACCCCACGAGGAGTATTGCCCATGAACGCCATCCAGACCGTATCCCTTTATGACCGTCTCGGCCGCCGGGAGGGCATCACGCGCATCGTCAACGACCTGGTCGATGCGCACCTGGCGAATCCCCTGGTCGGCCCGCGCTACCGCGCGGTCCAGGACATGGACCGCGTGCGCAGGATGGCCGTCGAGTTCTTCTGCGCCGGCGCCGGCGGCCCGGAGCCCTACACCGGCCGCGACATGCTGGCGACGCACCAGGGCATGAACATCAGCGAGCAGGAGTACATGGCCGTCATGGACGACGTGCTGGGCGCGCTGGAAAGACACGACGTGGACCCCGGCACGCGCGGCGAGGTCACGGCCATCCTGTATTCGCTCAAGGGCCAGATCCTGCGGGTCTGAGGCGGCCCTTCCCCATCCACCAAGGAGACACCATGAACCCCAACAAGGCACTCTGGGAAAAGGGCGACTTCACCCGCATCGCCGCCGCCATGCGCGCCAGCGGCGAGGCGCTGGTGCGCAAGGCCGGCATCGCGCCCGGCATGAAGGTGCTGGACCTCGGCTGCGGCGACGGCACCACCGCGCTGCCGGCCGCGCAGCTCGGCGCCGACGTGCTGGGCATCGACATCGCCCGCAACCTG
>DASWUI010000164.1:0-2698 GCA_036401715.1 Ramlibacter sp.
AGGTCACGGCGAGGTAACCTTTGCGTAACACCTGCAGTTTCTGCCGGCAGGACCGGGAGGGGTCAGCGGACTGCTCCAGCCGGGCGGCGCGGAGCCGGTCAACCACGTGCTGCCGGCCTGGGACCTGGTCACCGGCCAGATGGTGGCCGTGGGCCTGCTGGCGGCCGAGCGGCACCGGCGCCGCACCGGCGAAGGCCAGCACGTGAAGCTGGCGCTGCAGGACGTCGGGCTGGCGGTGATGAACCACCTGGGCTTCATCGAGGAAGCGCGCCGCGGCCAGCCGCGCCAGCGGCACGGCAACGAGCTGTTCGGCGCCTTCGGGCGCGACTTCGTCACCGCCGACGGCCAGCGCATCATGCTGGTGGGTCTCACGCTCAAGCAGTGGCGCACGATCTGCGAGGCGCTCGACATGCAGGCGGAAGTGGACGCGCTGGCGGCCCGCACGGGGCTGGACTTGAACCAGGAAGGCAACCGCTTCCGCGTGCGGCGCGAGCTCGCGGACATCGCCGGTGCGCGCATCGCGCGGCGCGCCTTGGCCGACCTGCAGCAGGCCTTCGACCGCCTGGGCGTGTGCTGGGACCGCTACCAGACCATCGAGCAGCTGGTGCGCGACGATCCCGAGTGTTCGCCCGCCAACCCGATGTTCAGCGCGATCACGCAGCCCGGCGTGGGCGAGACCATCGCGGCCGGCATCCCGCTGGACTTCTCCGCGCGTGCGCGCCTTCCCGCCGCACCGGCGCCGCGCCTGGGGGAGCACACCGCGCAGGTGCTGCACGAGCTGCTGGGCACCACGCAGGCGGAATTCGGTCGCCTTCTCGACCGCCGGGTCGTCGGCGGCGACCGTTGAGGCGAGCGTCAGGCGCTCGTCAGGCGCCTTTTTCGCACGGGTGACACTATCGCCCGCCTGTAACCGTCGAGTTACAGGTCGTTGGAGGGAGTGTCAGTGCAGCAGATCTTCAGGCCCGTCATCGCCTTGATGGCGCGGCTTCGTTTCCGTTCGAAATTCGTCCTGTGCGGCGGCATCATGGCCGCCGTCCTCGTCTGGCTCGGGCTCACGCAGGCCGCGCGCCTGGACGAGCGCGTGCAGACCATCGCGTCCGAGCGCGCGGCCGTCGCGATGATGGCCACGCTGGTGGAGTGGAACAAGGTGCTGATCGAGAACCGGCGCATCGTGATCACCACGACGCCCGGCGACGAGGCCGTGCGCCAGCGCCTGAAGGACCAGGCGGTGGTGATCGAGCGGGTGCTCGCCCGCATCGAGGAGCAGGTGGCCGCCGCGCGTCCGCACTTCGACATGGCCGCCGAGGCCAAGGGTTTGCGCGAGGGCTGGGTCGAACTGCAGAAGAAGGTCGCGGCGCTGCCGGTGGACCGCGACTTCGCCGCGATGGGCTTCGCCGCCCACGCGAGCGAGTACGCGCGCCTGTACGCCTTCATGCGCGACCTGGGCAACAAGTCGCGCATGGCGCTGGACAGCGACCTGGACGTGTTCTACCTGGGCTTCCCGCTCGCGAACAACACGCCCAGCACGGCCGGCATCATCGTGCGCATCGCCGCCTATGCGACGCTGAACGTGCCGCGCGGCGAGATCACGGCCAAGGACAAGGTGTTCTACGAGGTGACCGACGCGCGCCTGGCCGACACCTTCAGCGGCGTCGAGACCATGCTGAAGCAGTCCATGGCCGCCAACCCGGTCGTGCAGGCGCGCCTGGCGCCCGGATTCGACAAGCTCAAGGAAAGCGCCGCGCCCATGCTGGCCGTCATCCGCCGCAACTTCATCGAGGCGGGCGGGATCGGCGTCACGCAGCAGCAGATCCAGGAAGCTTCCGCGCCGGCGGTCAACGCGGCCTGGGAGCTGGTGGAGGCCAACCGCGCGCTGATGGACGAACTGCTGCAGCAGCGCGCCGCCGCCGCCGTCGCCACCCGCAACGCGCTGCTGGCGGTGTTGCTGGCGGCGGTGCTGCTGTCGGTGTACTTCTTCCTGGGCATGTACTACGCGCTGGCCGACGGCATCCGCCGCGCGAGTGCCGCGGCGCAGGCGCTGGCGCGCGGCGAGCTGGGGCAGATGCCGCAGGCGAGTTCGCGCGACGAGCTCGGCGACCTGGTGGCCGAACTGCGCAGGGCCGACGGCGCGCTGGCCGCGATGATCGCGCAGGTGCGCTCCGCGTCGGCGACGATGCAGCAGGCCACCGACGAGATCTCGCTGGGCAACGCCGACCTGTCGCAGCGCACGGAGGAGCAGGCCAGTTCCCTGGAGGAGACCGCGGCGTCGATGGAGGAGCTCACCAGCACCGTCAAGCAGAACGCCGAGAACGCGGCCAACGCCAACCGGCTCGCGCAGTCGGCCTCCGAGGTGGCGGCGCGCGGCGGCTCCGCGGTGGGGGAGGTCGTGCAGACCATGGACGCGATCAATGCGGCGTCGCGCAAGATCGTGGACATCATCTCGGTGATCGACGGCATCGCCTTCCAGACCAACATCCTGGCGCTCAACGCCGCGGTGGAAGCCGCGCGGGCCGGCGAGCAGGGGCGCGGCTTCGCCGTCGTGGCCACCGAGGTGCGCAACCTGGCGCAGCGTTCGGCGGGCGCGGCCAAGGAGATCAAGGGGCTGATCGCCGATTCGGTGGGCAAGGTGGACGCGGGCACGGAGCTCGTCAACCGCGCCGGCGAGACGATGCACGAGGTCGTGGACGGCATCCGCCGC
>DASWUI010000165.1:0-2096 GCA_036401715.1 Ramlibacter sp.
CGAGAGCTCGCGCATCAGGACCAGCGTGCGCAGCACCAGCATGTGCGAGTTGAGCGGCCCGGCGTTGGCCGGTTTGCGCGCGACCGCCTGCTCGACACGGTCGAGGGTCGCCGCGCGGTCCCAGGCCTGCCGGAAGCGCCGCGCGCTCGCGAGCTGACCGTCGTCCGGGCTGTCCTCGCCCGCAGGCCGGGCGGCCCGCGTCGCTTCCCGCACATAGGCATTGAGGTGGACGAGCGCGGTGGCAGTGCCCGGCGACCGCGCTCGGGGGACGGCAGCCTGCGGCGGCTGGACGGCCGCCCGCTCCATGAACTCGGCCACGCCGGATGCGAGCTTGCGCCGCAGCAGCCGCTGCACCGGCTCCGGCTGCCCCGGAATCCGCCGCGCCAGTGCCTCCAGCACGAGGAAGCGCGCGGGATCCGCGCGCCACGTCCCTTCGCTGCGCAGCGCCGCGATCCGCGCCTGCAGCGCGCCGGCGCCGTGCTCCGCGGCTTCGCTCATGGCTTGCTCGGCGCCGGCGGATGCCCGGAGCGCGGCACCGGCGCCATCTCCACGCGCCGGTTCAGGGCCCGCCCCTGTTCGCTGGTGTTCGATGCCACCGGCTGCTCCGCCCCGAAGGCGGCGGCGAACACCTGGGAAGAGGGCATGCCCTCCTCGATCAGCGCCCGGGTGACCGTCAGCGCGCGCTGGGCTGACAGCTCCAGGTTGTCGGCGAAGCGCTGGTTGCGTTCCGACACCCGCTTGTCGTCCGTGAAGCCGCTGACCATCAGCATCTCGTGGCGTTCGCCGAGGTACACCCGCAGGGGATGCACCAGGCTCCTGAGGAGCTGCCGCCCTTCGGGGCGCAGCTGGTCGGAGTTCACCGCGAACAGCACGCTGCCGCTGATGCCGATGCGCCCGTTGGCCACGGTGATGCGGCCCGACGCCAGCGGCACGGCCAGAGCCTTCTCCAGCGCGATGCGGCGCTGCTCCTCGATGCGGCGCTTCTCCATCTCGGACTGCAGGCTGGCGACCAGGTCCATCTGCACCACCAGCACGCCGCACAGTACCAGCACGAACGCGCCCAGCACGCCCGCCATGAGGTCGCCGAACACGGCCCAGACCGGCGCCTGCGCGCCTGCGTCGGCTTCGTCCAGCTCCATCACGCAGCCGCCTTGTCGGCCAGCGCCAGCGGCTTCGCGGGTTTCGCCTGCAGCTGCCGCAGCTGTTCCAGCACGCCATGCTGCGAAGCGATGCTCAGGTCGATCACCTCGCGCGCCTGCGCGACGTAGTACGCGAGCTGTTCGTCGCTGCGCGCCGTCGAGCGCGCGAGCGAGGCCTCGACGCCCTGCAGCGTTTCGGACAGCTTGTCGCTGCTGCCCTGGAACAGCTGCACGCCCTGGGCGAAAGCCTCGGCGACGCTGGAGAGCTCCACCGCACCGGCCGTGATGTGCGCCGCCATCTCCGCCGCCCGGCCCTCCTGCGCTGCCAGCGCCTCGGCAAAGCGCCCGCTGGCCTGCTCCAGCGCCGAGGACGCGGAAGCGACCATGGCGTGGATCGCCTGGCGCTGCCCCGCCGACGCGGCTTCCACCGTATCCAGCAGCGCGGCCAGGCGCTCCAGCAGCGCGGCGCGCTCCTGCAGCGCCGCGTTGCCGCGCTCGGCTGCGCGGCTTTCCTCCTGCCGCAGCGCGGCCATCTCGGCGCGCCAGGTTCCGGCGAGCCGGTCGATCTGCCCGGCGGCTTCGGCGAGCGAGCGGCACACCGCCTGCTGTTGCGCCGAAGCCTCCGCGCCCAGCGTGCGCCACTGCGCCTGCAGGCTGTCGCCGAGGGACTGCAGCGCCTGCGCCGAGGCCTCGCGCGCCTGTGCGTCGGCGCGGGCCTGCTGCGCCTGCATCCGGCCCAGCGCGTCCTCGACGCCGGCGAGCAGGGTGGCACTGCCTTGCTCGAACTTGCCACCGAGCGCGTCGACCTGGGTGCCCACCACCTCGCCGAGGCGCTGCTGCGTGCGCTGCGCCTCCTGCACGATCTGCGCCATCGCGGCCTCGATCGCGGGGCGGATGCTCTCGCCCGCCGTGCGAGCGCTGGCCGCCATGCTTTCCTGCAGCGCACTGCCGTCATCG
>DASWUI010000166.1:0-2139 GCA_036401715.1 Ramlibacter sp.
CGCGATCGCCGCGCGCATCTCCGAGTTCGGGCTCACGCCGAACCGGGTGGCCGCGCTGGGGTTCAACATGGTGCTGCTCGTGAACCTGGCATGGTCGGCCGTGCTCTACGCGGGCTTCCTGCGCGGCCGCCGCACCTTCGCAGCCCTCGAGCGCTGGCAGACGGCCTACCTGCCGGTGTACTCGGCGTGGGCCGCGATCGTCGTGGCTGCATTCCCGCCGCTCTTCGGGTTCAGGTAGGGCCCGCGGCGCCGCTTGCGGCGGCGATGCGCGAGACGCATGATGTGCCGCCACGTGCCATCCAGGGACCACGAAGGCGACCTGCGAAAGGCGGGGACAAAGTGCTCTCTTCGCGTTTTCCGCACCTTGTGGGCGACTTGCGCGGGGCCTTCGCGAGCCTCCTGGTGGGGCTGCCCTATTCCATCACGTCGGGAATGCTCGCCTTCGCGCCGCTGGGACCGGCGTACCTTGCGAGCGGCATCGCCGCCGGCATCGCATCCACGGCCGTAGTGGGCCTTGTCGCGGCCCTCGTAGGCGGCACCGCCTGCCAGATCAACGGCCCGCGCGCCTCGGTTGCGGTGTTGATGGCGGGGCTGGTGTCCGCGATCGCCACCCACGCCCTGCTCGGCGAAGAGGCGGATCCTCGACGGGTCGTCGGCATCGCCATGGTGTGCATCGCGCTCGCCGGCGTGCTGCAGGTCGCGTTCGGGCTGCTTCGCTTCGGCGCCGTCTTCCGCTTCCTTCCCTACCCGGTGATCTCCGGCTTCATGGTGGCGCTGGGGCTGCTCGTCCTGTGGCCGCAGCTTCCGGCGTTCACGGGCCTTGCCGCGGGCGCGGATTGGCACGCCCTGGCCTCGATCACGGAGATGCGCTGGGGCGCGATCGCCGCCGGGCTCGTCACCATGGTCCTGCTGGTCAAGTGCCGCAGCCTCTTTCCGAAAGCACCCGCGCCACTCGTGGGTCTGTTGGGGGGCACCGCGCTGCATTACCTGCTGCTGGCGGGCGCCGGAAGCGCGGTCGTGGGGATGACGGGCATCGACACGCTCGGTGCAGAAGGTCTTCCGCCGCCTCCCTGGTCGCTGCCGCTATTCCCCGACGATTCCATAGGGTGGCAGGTGGTCTTCTCCCTGCTTCCGGCGATCGCGACGATCGCCTTCATCGGCTCGGTCGAGTCGCTGCTCTCTTCCTCCGTCGTCAGCATCGCAAGCCAGAAGCGCTACGACAGCAACCGGGAGCTGATCGCGCAGGGCGCCTCCAACGTCGCGGTCGCCGCCGTGGGGGGCGTGGTGAGCAGCGGCGCGCCGTTCAGGGGCGTGGCGAATTTCGCCGCCGGTGGCCGCACCAGCCTTTCGGGGGCGCTCCACTCCGCGATGGCGATCCCGTTGCTGCTCTTCGCGATGCCGCTGCTGCTCGCGTTGCCGCTCGCCGCGCTGGCGGGCGTGCTGATCGTCACCGGCTGGGACGTGATGACCGCCTGGTACAAGCGGCTGGTCGCCTGCCCGAAGGACGACATCATCGTCGGGCTGGTCGTCATGGCCGCGACGCTTCTCCTGGGCACGGTGCCCGCGATTTTCTTCGGCGTGATCGGGGCGATGGTCCTGTACGTGCGCAACACCAGCCGCGCGCCCCTGAGGGATTGCTACGACGGTTCGGCGAGGCCTTCGATGCGCGTGCGCAGCGAGGCGCAGGCCGCCTACCTTCGCGGCCTGGCGAACGCCATCCGCGTGGTCGAGGTGCAGGGCTCCATATTCTTCGGCACCGCGGACCGGCTCGGTGTCGGCGTGGAGGAGCTGGCCTCGGGCTGCAGGCACCTCATCCTCGACATGAAGCGGGTGCACGAAGTCGACCCGACGGGTGCGCTCGTCCTGGCGCAGACCGTGCGCCGCCTGGGCGAGCGCGGCATCCGCGCCTGCATCGCCAACGTTTCCGCCAACGGCCGGCGCGGCAGCGTGATGCGGCGCGGCGGCGTGGACCAGCACGTGCCCCTGGAAAGGTGGTTCGAGGATGTCGATCGGGCGCTGGAGCGCGCGGAGGACATCGAGCTCGCCGGCCACCTGCCCGACCCGGGACAGGGCGCGGAAGTGGCGCTGTCGGCAATGGACATCTGCCAAGGCATGCCGGCCGACGAAGTGGCGGCGCTG
>DASWUI010000167.1:0-5373 GCA_036401715.1 Ramlibacter sp.
CTCGCGGCCCATGCGGGGCCCGCATCGCCGCTGGAACTGGCGGCGCTCTACCGCGCGAAGGTGGACCGCCGCCTCGAAGTGCCGCCGGAGGAGGGCCTGCACTACGGCCGCCTCGCGGACCAGGCCTTCGCGCGCGCCGGCGTCGTACCGCAGGGTGCGCAGTACGTGGCGATCATCGACCGCGACCCGCGCGTGCAGGCGCTGCTGCTCATGTGGCGATCCGCCGCGGGCGCCTGGCAGCCGGTCGGCGCATCGCCGGTGTCCACCGGTCGCCCCGGCAGCTTCGACCACTTCGCCACGCCCACCGGCGTGTTCGACCACACCAGCGCCAATCCGGACTTCCGTGCCGAGGGCACCTTCAACAGCAACGGCATCCGCGGCTACGGCGAGAAGGGCATGCGCGTGTTCGACTTCGGCTGGCAGCGCGTGCCCAAGGGCTGGGGCGACCGGCAGGTCATCGACATGCGGCTGCAGATGCACGCGACCGATCCGGACCGGCTGGAGCAGCGCCTGGGCACCGCGCAGTCCAAGGGCTGCATCCGCATCCCGGCCACCCTCAACCGGCTGCTGGACCACTACGGCATCCTCGATGCCGAGTACGAGCGGCTGGTCCGCGAGGGCCACAGGCTGTGGGTGCTGCACGAGGACCGCGAACCGGCCGCCGATGCCGGCCGTTACCTGGTGATCGTCGACAGCCAGCGCACGGCGCGCCCCGCCTGGAGCCCGCTGCCGCCCGCGCGCAAGCCGCTGGCCGGCAAGCGTTGAGGCTCAGGGGACCAGCACGGCGGCGCCCTCGATGCGGCCCGCGCGCAGGTCGTCCACGGCCGCGTTGGCGTCGGCGAGCGCATAGCGGCGCACGTGCGTGCGCACGGGCACGCGTTCCAGCAAGGCGAAGAAATCCTCGCCGTCGGCGCGCGTGAGGTTCGCGACCGAGCGGACCTCGCGTTCGCCCCAGAGCAGGGCGTACGGAAAGGCGGGGATGTCGCTCATGTGGATGCCGCCGCAGACCACCACGCCGCCCTTGCGCACCGTGGCGAGCGCAGCCGGCACCAGCGGGCCCGCCGGCGCGAAGACCAGCGCGGCGTCCAGCACGTCGGGCGGGCGCTCGTCGCTGCCGCCGGCCCAGGCGGCGCCCAGGCTGCGCGCGAAATCCTGGCCATGCCGGTCCCCCGGCCGGGTGAAGGCATGGACCTCCTGCCCCTGCGCCACGGCGAGCTGGCAAACGATGTGGGCCGCGGCGCCGAAACCCCACAGGCCGATGCGACGCGCCGCCGTGCCGCCGGCCAGGCGCCAGGTACGAAAGCCGATGAGGCCGGCGCACAGCAGGGGTGCCGCATGCACGTCCTCGCAGCGGACCGGCAGCGCAAAGCAGAAGCGCTCGTCGGCCACCGCGTATTCCGCGTAGCCGCCGTCGCGGTCGTAGCCGGTGAACTGGGGCGCGTCGCAAAGGTTCTCGCGCGCCATGCGGCAATAGGGGCAGGACCCGCAGGCGCGCCCCAGCCAGGGAATCCCGATGCGCGTGCCCGCGGCGAAGCGATGGGCGCCCGGGCCGCAGGCGACCACTTCCGCCACCACCTCGTGTCCGGGAACGACGGCCTCACGGTGCGGCGGCAGCTCGCCGTCGAGGATGTGCAGGTCGGTGCGGCAGACGCCGCAGGCGCGCACCCGCACGAGCACCTCGCCCGCTGCGGGCTGCGGAACCGGCCGCCGGGTGGCCTGCAGGCGGTGCGAGGCCGCATCGACGGCCATCGCCAGCATGGAGGAGGGCACCATGCGGCCGATGCTAGCCGCGCGGGCGGCGAGCGCGCGCGGAAATGCCGCGCGCTTGACCTGCCGCAAGCTGCCCGGGCACCCCTGGCTCGACCATTGGCCATGCCCGCCAAGCACCCCAGCCCCGCCGCCCCGCAACCCGATCCGCTGGACCTGCCGCTGAAGGTGGGCCTGGCGCGCCTGGCCAACGGGATCTCGCCCGCGTCGCTGGCCATGGCGCACTTCGACTGGCTGGTGCACCTGGCGGTCTCGCCGTCGAAGCAGGCCGAGCTGTCCTCGAGCGCGCTGCGCAAGTGGCTGCTGTGGCTGCAGTACGCATCCCATTCCTGGCAGGGGCCGTGCGCGAAATGCATCGAGCCGCCGCCGGAGGACAAGCGCTTCGTCCGCCCGGAATGGCAGTTGCCGCCCTTCAGCGCGATGGCCCAGGCCTTCCTGCTCGCGCAGCAGTGGTGGACCGAGGCCAGCACCGGCGTGCGCGGCGTGTCGCGGCACCACGAGGAAGTGGCGTCCTTCACCGTGCGCCAGCTGCTGGACATGCTGTCGCCCTCCAACTCGCCGCTGCTGAATCCGCAGGTGCTGCACGAAACGGCGACTTCGGCCGGCGCCAACCTCGTCAAGGGCTATGCGAACTGGTGGCGCGATGCGCTGGCCGTGGCGGCGGGCGGCAAGCCGCGCGGGGTGGAGGAATTCCGCCCGGGCACGGGAGTGGCGCTCACGCCCGGGAAGGTGGTGTACCGCAACGCGCTCGTCGAGCTCCTCATGTACGAGGCCGCGACGAAGACGGTGGCCAAGGAGCCGGTGCTGGTCGTTCCGTCCTGGATCATGAAGTACTACATCCTCGACCTCACGCCCCAGGACTCGCTGGTGAAGTACCTGGTCGACCACGGCCACACGGTCTTCATGGTGTCCTGGCGCAATCCGGGCGCGGCCGACCGGGACCTCTCTCTGCACGACTACCTGCAGCTGGGCGTCCTCGACGTGGTCAAGGCGGTGCAGGCGCTGTGTCCCGACGCGGGCATCCATGCCACGGGCTATTGCCTGGGCGGCACGCTGCTGGCCATGGGTGCGGCCGTGCTCGGCGGCCGCAAGGACGGCGCGCTGAAGACCGTGTCCATCCTCGCCGGCCAGGTCGACTTCGAGGAGCCGGGCGAGCTGGGCCTCTTCATGGACGAGAGCCAGATCGCCTTCCTGGAAGACCTGATGGCCGAATCGGGCTACCTGGACGGGCGGCGGATGGCCGGGGCGTTCCAGCTGATCAACTCCAAGGACCTGGTCTGGTCCAAGCTGCTGCACGAGTACCTGATGGGCGCGCAGTCGCCGATGACGCCGATGCGGGCCTGGAACGCCGACGCCACCCGCATGCCGGCGCGCATGCACAGCGAGTACCTGCGGCACCTGTACCTGGACAACGAGCTGGCGGAGGACGCCTACCGCTTCGACGGCGAGCACGTGACGCTGCGGGCGATCCACGCACCGATGTTCGTCGTGGCGACGGAGCGCGACCACGTGTCGCCCTGGACCTCGGTCTACAAGATCCTGCGCCTGGTGCATGCGCGCGCGCGCTTCGTGCTGGTCTCCGGCGGCCACAACGTGGGCATCGTGAGCCCGCCCTCGGGGCCGTCGGCGCATCCGCAGGCCGGCTACCGCTGGGCCGACCACGAGCCGCACGAGGCGCCGGCGGATCCGCACGCCTGGAGCGCGCACGCCACCGCCGTGCAGGGCTCCTGGTGGAAATGCTGGGACAGCTGGCTGCGCGAGCACGGCAGCACGGAGATCCCGGCACGCGCGGTACCGGACGTGCCCTTCGAGGGAAGGGTGGTGCCGGCGCCCGGCACCAACGTGTTTCAGGAGTGAAGGAAGCGCGGCGAGGTGGCCGCGAACACGTCTTCGGTGTCCACCATCTGCGTGGCGCAATTGAGCAGTTCGGTGTTCATCTCGAGCAGCGCACCGGCCAGGTCCTGCCAGTACCGGGCGGCGCCGGCGAAGTCCTCGCGCAGCAGCTCACCCTGCAGCGCGGCGAACTCCGCCGCGTCCGGCTTGCCGCGCAGCTTCTGCGCGGCCGCGGCATGGCGCTCCGCCGTGGCTTGCGCCGCCTGTTCCTGGATGCGGCGCATGGCTTCGAAGCCGCGGTAGATGGTGCGCACCCCCTCGTTGGCGACGGCGACCTGCTGCCGGTTCCATTCGCTCAGCCACTCCCATGGGGCGCGCGCGGCGGGGGTGGAAGTCTGGGCCTTCGCGGGCGCGACGGTGCGGCTGGTCCTGGTGGCCATGGTGTTCTTCCTCGGGTGCGTCGTCAGCGGCGGGGCATGCCCGGGCGCTCGTGGATGGTCTGGCAGGCGGTGCAGAAGGCGGTGGCGGGCAGGGCGCGCAGCCGGCGCTCGTCGATCGGCTCGCCGCAGTCGTCGCAGAAGCCGTAGCTGCCGTCCTCGACGCGGCGCAGCGCCACCACGATCTGCGAGAGCTCGTCGGTGGCATGCGCGTAGGCGGCCTCGTCGACGACGGCGCGCGTTTCCTCCGCCGCCACGTCCTTGAAGTCCAGCACCTCGGGCGGGTTGTCGCCCGGGATGTTCGCGCCCGCGGCCTGCTGCAGCAGCGCGAGCAATTCCGCCTTCCGCTGCCGCAGCTTCTCGGCCAGCTCGCGGGTGAGGGAGTTCGTATCGGCGATCAAGGTCATGGCAGCCCTGCGGTGGATGGTTCGCTTCATTCTGGAGACGCGGCAGGCGTGCGACCTTGATCCAGGACAAGTGATGAGCGGGCGCACGGCCTAACCTGACCCCTTCGCGGCGTTCGCGCCGCCCACACCAGGGAAGGAAGAAGAACTGCCATGAGCGTGCGCCACCTCGACAGCCTGCTGGCCCCGCGATCCGTCGCCGTGATCGGCGCGTCCGCGCGCGCCGGCAACCTCGGGGCCATCGTGCTGCGCAACCTGCGCGCGGGCGGCTTCCGCGGGCCGGTGTGGGCCGTGAACAGGCACGCGGCGGAGGTGGACGGCGTGGCCGTGCTGCCCAGCGTCGAGGCGCTGCCGGAGGCGCCGGACCTCGCGGTGATCTGCACGCCGGCGGCCAGCGTGCCGCAGCTGGTGGACGCGCTGGGCCGGCGCGGCACGCGCGCGGCCATCGTGCTCACCGCCGGACTCAAGCAGCTGGCCGGCGAGGCGGGACTCACCTTCGAGCAGGCGATGCTGGATGCGGCGCGGCCCTTCGTGCTGCGCGTGCTGGGACCCAATTGCATCGGCGCCCTGGTGCCCGGCATCGGCCTGAACGCGAGCTTCGCGCCCGGCAACGCGGCGCCCGGCCAGATGGCCTTCGTCACGCAATCGGGGGCGCTGGCCACCGCCATGCTGGACTGGGCGAACGCGCAGGGCATCGGCTTCTCGCACTTCATTTCGCTCGGTGACAGCGCGGACGTGGATTTCGGCGACGTGCTGGACTATCTCGGCAGCGACAGCGGCACCCGCGCCATCCTGATGTACGCGGAGTCGGTCCAGCACGCGCGCAAGTTCATGTCGGCCGCCCGCGCCGCGGCGCGCAACAAGCCGGTGATCGTGGTCAAGGCTGGACGCTCCGACGAAGGCCAGCGCGCCGCAGCCTCGCACACCGGCGC
>DASWUI010000168.1:0-4590 GCA_036401715.1 Ramlibacter sp.
TTGCCCCTCACCCCGGCCCTCTCCCCAGGGGGAGAGGGAGGAAGGCAGTCGCAAATCCCAGTGGACCGGGGCGGGCCGGGTCCGCAAGAATCTCCACGCGCATTCCCTGCGCAGGCATGACAACAGGCGGGCCGCCGGCCTGCCGCGAACGAAGGAGACACAAGAATGAACACGCGCTTCCTCTGGCCCGCCATCGCGGCCGCCTCGCTGGCCGCCTGCGCCACGCCGCCGCAGCCGCCCACGCAGGCCACCGTGGACGCCCACGTCGCCCGCGCCACCGCCCTGGCCGGCGAGGACCTCAAGTACCTGCTGCCGGTGTGCCGGCCCCAGCCCGCGCAGCGGCCGGGCGGGCCCGCCATCGAGCAGCTGCTGCAGCGCATGATCGCGGCGCCCGCGCCCGAGCCGGGGCAGGCTTTCGACAACCTTTACTTCGTCGGCTCCGGCTGGGTCAGCGCCTGGGTGCTCAAGACCAGCGACGGCCTGATCCTGATCGACGCCCTGAACAACGCGCTGGAGGCGCGCGGCCTCATCGAGGGCGGCATGCGCAAGCTGGGACTGGACCCGGCGCAGATCAAGTACCTGGTGGTCACCCACGGCCACGGCGACCACTACGGCGGCGCGCCCATGCTGGTGGAGAAGTACCGCAGCCGCGTGGTGGCCAGCGCCATCGACTGGCAGATGATGGAGACCGGCCTGGAGTTCGACTCGCCGCAGTGGGGGCGGCCGCCCAGGCGCGACATCGCCATCAAGGACGGCGACACCCTCACGCTGGGCGATTCGACCATCACCTTCTACGTCACGCCCGGGCACACGCTGGGCACCATCTCGCCCGTGTTCGACGTCAAGGCCGGCGGGCGCACCCACCGGGCGCTGATCTGGGGCGGCACCTCCTTCAACTTCGGCCGCGACATGGGCCGGCTGGACGACTACATCGCCCAGAGCGAGCGCATGCGGCAGGTGGCCGCCCGCCGCTCGGTGGACGTGATGCTGAGCAACCACCCGGGCTACGACGGCACGGTGGCCAAGCTGGCCGCGCTGCGCGCGAACCCGGCCGGGCCGCATCCCTTCGTGGGCGGCGGGGCGGTGGTGGACCGGTCGCTGCAGATCCTCAACGAGTGCGCGCGGGCGCAGAAGGTGCGCTTCCAGGTGTCCTGAGGCGGGGCGCCGGTGTGGAAGCGGCAGGCGTGCGGGAAGTTCCCGCGGGCCTGCCGTTTCCCTGCAAATATCAAGTCGGCGGCAAGGTTGCGCCTGCATGCCTTTGCAGCTTGAGAAGCATCAAGAATGGCGCGTGGACGCAGGACTATGTTGGGACTGTTCCCAGTTCCTTCGTGCAAGGAGTCCCCATGTCCACCATCCGCTTCCTCCGCTCGCTTCTCGAGGCGATCCTTCCCACCGCCCAGGCGCATTGCGACACCGCCGACGGGCCGGCGGTCATCGACGGCCGCCGGGCGCTGGAGACCGGCAACGTCAACTTCGCGCTCAAGTGGATCCAGGCCGACGCGGAGGCCGAGCTCGTGGCGGTGTTCGACAAGGCACTGGCCGTGCGCAGGCTCGGCCCGCAGGCCGCCGAGGTCGCCGACCGCCTGTTCCTGGAGACGCTGGTGCGGCTGCACCGCATGGGCGAAGGCGTGGGCTTCACCGGCATCCAGCCCAGCGGCGCCGCGGTGGACCCCATCGTGGTCGCGGCGGACCGGGCCCTGGAGACCGGCGACGATCGCGAGCTCGTCGCGCTGGCGCCGGCCGCGCGGCGCGGGGAACTGCACCGGCGCTTCCAGGTCGCGCTGGCCAAGAAGGGCTTCGCCGTGGACGACGTGCCGGCGGCGCGCGACTTCGTGGCGGCCTACGTGCGCTTCTTCAAGTTCGCCGAGGGGGAAGACCACGAGCACGGCCACCCGCCGCCCGCGGCGGGCGAGCACGCGCAGCACCACGCCCACGCGCACCACGGACGGGGCACGCTGGACTCCGCTGGTCCGCGTCCGCGGGCGCTCCATGCAGCCGGCGCTGGCCGACGGCGCGTGGCTGCTGACCCGACCGCGGGGAGCGCGCGTGGACGTGGGCGACGTCGTCGTGCTCACGGCGGCGGACGGCGCGCGCTACGTCAAGCGCGTCGCCGCGGCGCCCGGCGACCTGGTGGAGATGGAGGCGGGGCGCCTGTTCGTGAACCAGCGCTCCTACGACGGGCAGCCGCGCGCCGCGGGCGCGCGCATCCAGGCCTGGCGCGTGCCCGAGGGGCACTACTTCGTGGTGGGCGACAACCTGCGGCAGTCCGACGACTCGCGCGCCTGGCCCGAGCCCTTCGTGCCCTTGGAGCGCATCAGCGGGGTGGCGCTGCGAGCGGCGCTCCCGTGCTGTCGATCACCCGCACCTTCACGTCGATCCCCCCGCGCACGCTCTGCGTGACGATGCAGAAGTCCTCGAACTGGGCGAGCGCCCGCTCGGCGTGCTTGAGGGAGGCCCAGGGCACGCCGAGCTGGATCTCCACCTCCATGGACTGGATGCGCCAGCGGCCCTGCTCGTTGCGCTGGGGCGCGAGCGCGCAGGTCGCCTGCAGGTGGCCGGGCTCGTTGCCGAACTTGCGCAGCGCGAACAGCAGGCTGGCCGACAGGCAGTTGGCCACCGCCGCGCCCAGCAGCCGCGCCGGGTTGGGGCCGGTGCCGCCGCCCAGGGGCGGCGGTTCGTCGGTCAGCAGCGGGTCGATCTCGGTGCCTTCGAACTGGACCTCGAAGCGGTAGTCGGCCTGGTGCTTCAGGTGGATGCGGATGGTTTCGCCGGACATGGGTTCAGCCGCGCGGTGCGGTGGTTGTTGTGAGGGCCACGATAGGCAGCCATGGTCGGGAGGGGATTGCGTTGGGTCAAGCGCCGGTCTCGCGGGGGCTAGCTTGTCCGCGGACGCCGGCGGTGTTGTCGATTCCGCAACAGCCGTTGTAGAATCGACCACGGTGAACACGGCCCTCATGTCCGAACTGCTGGGCGGCGCCGGCCGCTACAAGGCCCTGCGCTGCCTGTACGAGCAGCCCGCGCGCGCCTTCGGCACGCGCGAGCTCGCCGGGCTGGCCGGCATCGACCCGTCCAACGCCTCGCGCTGGCTGCGCCGCTGGAGCGAAGTCGGCCTGGTCGAGCGCCGCATGGAGCGCGGCGTGCCGCTGTTCCAGGCCTCGCGCGATCCCGGCCTCACGCCGCTGGCGCAGTTGCTGCAGCAGGACACGCGCACGAGCCAGCTGCTGGGCGAGCAACTCGACAGGCTGGGCGGCAAGGTCGAGGCCGCCGCCATCTTCGGCTCCGCCGCCCGCGGCGACTCCGACGAGGGCAGCGACATCGACCTGCTGCTGGTGACCGATCTGCCGCAGCTCAAGGCGCAGGCGCTGTTCAAGGCCGCCGGCCGCGCGCTGGGCCGGCCGGTGAACGTGCTGGCCTACTCGCCGGCCGCCTGGCGCGATGCCGTCGCGAAGGGGAACGCCTTCGTGCGGGAGATCCTGGAAAGCCCGCTGGTGCCGCTGAAGGGAGATGTCCGTGCTGCGCAAGCCTGAACGCTTCCTGCAGGAAGGCAGCAAGGTGTTCCGCAGGGCGCCGGTGAACACGGTGTCGATCGAAGGCTGGGTGAAGATCTCCGGCGGCAAGGCGGCCGATGCGGCGCGCGAGGCGAACTCGGCCAGCACGCGCGTCGGCGCCGCGTACGACGCGGTGTTCAACCTGAGCCTGGCGGTGCTGTGCAAGGAAGGCTGGCGCGCGACGGCGGCGGAGGGGCACCATGCGCAGGCGCTGGAGGCGGCCTGCGCTTATGCGGGGGTCACGGCGTCGGTGTTCGACGAGGTGGATGCGATGCGGGACATGCGGAACAACCAGTACCAGGGCATGGAGCCGACGCCGCAGGATGTCGAGTACGCGCTCGATGTGATGGAGAGGGTGGTGCCGAAGTTGCTGGGGTACCTGGAGGCGTAGGTGCTTTGGATTGCGGGTCAAGCCCGCAATCCAAGCCCACGCACGCCCTTGCGTCCCGGCCGGCCGCCCCCGGGCGGAGGCCGCCGGCGATCAGCCCGGCACCTCCTCGATCAGCGCCATGATGTTCCCCTCGCTGTCCTTGAACCAGGCGGCCTTCGCGCCGCCCGCCGTCACCGCGCCCTGCGCGCTGCGCTCCCCCGGCACGTCGTAGTCCTCGAACACCACGCCCCGCGCCTTCAGCGCGACGATCAGCGCGTCCACGTCGTCCACCGACCAGAACGCCTGGCTCGCGCGGGACGTGCCCGCGTTCTGCGTCGGGTAGAGGAAGCACGCGGTGCCGCCGGCGAACCGGTAGACCACGCCGCCATTGCCTTCCTCCTCCGGGCGCAGCCCGAGCTTCTTCTCGTAGAACTCGCGCGCCCGCCCGAGGTCGCGGGCGGGGATGTACGCGTACATGGGGAAGTCCTGCAGCATGGTCCTTCCCTTCCTAGGCCTCGACGATCGCCTGGAAGCCGCCGAAGATCATCCGCTGCCCGTCGAAGGGCATGGGGTCCATGCCTTCCTTCAGCCTCGGGTCTTCCATCGCCTTCTTCATGCCCTGGTCGCGCACCGCCTTCGTCGGCCAGGTAATCCACGAGAACACCACCGTCT